>CACAYQ010000039.1 GCA_902536695.1 uncultured Bacteroidota bacterium
CTCCAATTCAACCTGGAAATAGTGGTGGCCCTTTGTTTGATCATAGTGGTAACTTGATTGGGGTAAACTCCTCGGGTCTAAGAAAAGATATTTCAGATAATGTTTCTTATACTATAAAGACAAATTACCTAATAAATTTAATAGATGTTTTACCCAAATCTATACCAATTCCCAATAGTACATGGATTTCATCAAAGCCTTTAACTGAACAAATTAAGATTCTTGAAAAATACGTTGTTCTAGTTAAAGTCAAATAAACAATTTTCCTGCACAGAATGTTTGACCTATGTTTGACCTCCGGATTTTTAGATTTGTAACTAACTGGAAATAAGCAGGTTACAAGTAGGGTTCGAAACCCTCCGGCTCCATACTAATCCTCACCAATAAACCCACGTAAATATATCAATTAAATCCAACTTTCTTTTCAGCCCTCTCGTTGTGAAATAGGGATGTAATCTAATGGTTTTTTATATTTGGGTAGATGTCAGCTAGAGCAGTCATACTAAAGTCAAAAAACTGGGAGGAGTTTAATCAGAACAAATCATTTTTAGCATTTAAAAAAGCAAGAGAATATGTAAGAAAACTGAATTTGAAAAATCAAAAAGAATGGCAATACTATTCAGCTACTGAGAGACCTAGTTTTATTCCTGGATCGCCTTGTCAAATCTATCAAAATGATGGATGGGTAAATTTATCTGATTGGCTTGGAAGTGAAAATAAATCAACATCTGAAAAAAAATTCTTGTCTTATGAAGACGCAAAAAAATGGGCTATTAAAAACAATATTAAATCTGGAAACGATTGGTTAGTAAGAGGTTCAAGATTTCACAATTTTTTACCCTCAACACCATACAGAACCTACAAAGACCAATGGAAAGGATGGGCTGACTTTTTAGGAAAGGAGAAGAAGTGAAGAATCCATTTATTTACATAAAGATTATACTTAGTATATTGCTATTGATATGTCTCTTTGATATGCCTTATGATTATTATCAATTGGTCAGGTTTTTAGGAATGATAGGGTTTGGTGTGTTGGGTTATGATAGCCTAAGTAAAAGTAATTTTTGGGCTACAGTATGGTTTTCTTCAGCAATTTTAATTAACCCTAATTTTAAGCTTTCTTTGGGAAGAGAGATTTGGAATATAGTCGATGTTATTTGGTCTGTAATTCTCATTTTTAGTATTAAGAAAAATAGCTGAATAATTTAAATAATGGAAAAGGAAGTACTCTATTCAACATCATATGTTCTCTTTGCATTTAATATTAAGAGCATCTAATAAAGAATCGGATTAATCAAGAAATAAGGGTAGGTCAATAGGGTTCACTCCCTTTGCTTTCTTAACTAACCAAACATACTTACCAACTAATTTTAACAGAATCGGGAAAATTAACACTTGGTGAGGCAGCTGAAATAAGTTTTGAGTATATTAATTATTTATAACAAAATAAAAATCATTTCAAAATGAAAAATTTATTTTACTTACTGTTAACTATCACATTTTTATCATGTGATAACGACACTCAATTATCAAAAAGTAAAAATGATAAACTTCCAAATATAATTATCATCTACACAGACGATCAAGGATACGGTGATTTGAGCTCGTACGGGTCAATGACTATGAAAACACCAAATATTGATGCTTTGGGTTATGGGGGTGCTAAACTTACAAACTTTTTAAATGCTTCGTCAACTTGCTCGCCTTCCAGAGCTGCTTTATTAACAGGATCATATCCAATAAGAACAGGCGTTGTGAATGTACTTTGGCCAAGATCTGGTGGTTTTGGTTCAGAAAATACTAACAACAAAAGTTGGAAAGGTATGAATCCAAACGAAATTACAATAGCTGAAATTTTAAAAGAGAAAGGTTATGCAACCGCTATGTCGGGAAAATGGCATTTGGGTGATGAAATTCCTTTTTTACCTATTCAGCAAGGTTTTGATACTTATTTCGGAATCCCCTACTCTAATGACATGAATAGAGAAAAATTACCTCTATTGTTAGATAACGAAATTATAGAAATTAGACCTGATCAATCGTTGCTCACAGAGAGATATACAGATTTTGGAATTAATTTTATAAATAATTTGGAAAAAGACCAACCATTCTTTTTTTATTTAGCTCATTCAATGCCTCATGTTCCAATTTTTGCATCAGAAAATTTTAAAGGAAAGTCTAAAGCAAATGTGTACGGAGATGTGATTGAAGAAATTGATTTTAATGTTGGGCGTTTGGTTAAAACACTTAAAGAAAAAGGGGATTTTAATAATACACTAATTATTTATACATCAGACAACGGACCTTGGTTAAATTTTGGTAGTCATGCAGGATCATCAGGTGAATTGAGAGGTGGTAAATTTGATGTTTTTGAAGGTGGATACAGAGTGCCTTGCGTAATTTCTTGGCCTGATGTAATAGCTGAAAATACCACAATAGATCAATTGATTTCAACTATAGACCTACTACCAACAATTTGTGCCATCACTGATTCCGAATTGCCAAAAAATAAAATTGATGGTATTAGTGTATTAAATGTATTTAAAAACATGGAAATGCCTGAACTTGATGACCGGTTTTATTATTATCACAAGGGGTATAATTTACTAGGAGTTAGACAAGGAAATTGGAAATATTTAGCTCCATCTACCTATAATGAAATAATTATACCTGGTGAAGATGGAAAATCAGGGACTAATAACTGGGCAACCGATTTCCCTGAGGCACTATTTGATTTGTCCTCTGATGTAAGAGAGTTAGACAATAGATTAAATGATAATCTAGAAAAAGCTGCTTTTTTAAAACAACAACTTGCTGTTTTCCAAAAAGAACTGGAGCAAGAAGCAAGACCTGTAGGAGAGGTCTTTAAAGAATAATTTAGAAAATTAAATGCCGTTATTATCTTCATTTTTCTTGATTTGTGATGTATCTTAACTGTATTAATCAACTATGAAAAAGATTGATTGATCAATTTTCGCGCTGTTATTGAGAAATTAATTTTAATAAAGATTAATGAATTAAACTTGGTAAAACTTTATTAATAAAGATTGTAATATGATTGAATTCTTATTCTTTAGAAGAAGAAATTTCAATAACTTGACTTAAAGCGGTTATAGAACTCCCTCCAACCATAATCTCAAATTTACCATTTTCAAAAAATAATTTTCCGTCATCGTTTAAAAATCCTAAGTCATCATAATTAAGATTGAAAGAAATATCTTTTCTCTCGCCTTTTTCAAAAAATAATTTTTTAAATCTTTTAAGTTCTTTTACTGGTCTTGTTGTAGATGAGAATGAGTCCCTAATGTATAGCTGAACAACCTCTTGTCCAGATCTATTTCCTGTATTTTCTACCATTAAATTTACTTCAATTGAACTATCACCTAATTTTTCAACTTTCAAATTAGTATATTTAAAATTAGTATAACTTAATCCATAACCAAATGGATAAAGTGGGTCGTTTTTTTCATCGTTAAAATGCGACCAAAAAACATTATCAGATGGACCTGGTCTACCTGTACTTTTGTGATTGTAATATATTGGCACTTGGCCTAAAGATCTCGGAAATGAAACAGGAAGTTTACCAGAAGGATTATAATCTCCGAACAGAACTGATGATATGGCTTCTCCGCTCATAGTCCCTAATTGCCAAGCTTCAACAACAGCTGGGATATTTTCATCTACCCAAGAAAGATCTAATGGACGACCATTCATAAGTACTAAGATTACTTTGTTATTAGCTTTATATATTTCTTTTAAAAAACTCTCCTGAATTCCTGGTAAATTAATTTTAGCTCGACTTCTTCCCTCACCAGATTGTAATCCATGCTCACCCATAACAGCAACCACAACATCAGATCTTGATGCCAATCTTATTGCTTTATTAGTGCCAGATGTGTCGGAATAGTTAATATCCAATTCGCCCTGAAAATAAGTTGATTTATTTACTAAACTTGGTCCGCTCTCGTAGACCAAAATATTTTTGTTTACTCTTTCCATGGCTTCTAAAACTGAAATTGCTGAGTTTTTGGGACCATTAGCTCTCCAATTCCCCAATGGACTATCTTTGTCATCTGCCAGATCACCAATAAGAGCAATTTTAAGCCCTGTTTTTTTCAGTGGAAGAATATTTTCATCATTTTTAAGTAGTACTATAGCTTCTTTTGCAATGTCAAGTGAAATTTTTCTGTTTTGGGCATTTAGAATATTTTTATTTTCTCTGTCTTCACTACAATACTTAAAAGGATCCTTAAAAAGCCCTAAATCATATTTTAAATAAAGAATTCTTTTAACTGCGTCATCAATTAAATTAATTTTTATCTGATTTTTATCGACTAAAGATTTTAGATTTAAAATATATGCAGAAGACATCATGTCCATATCGCAACCTGCAGTAATGGCAGATTTTGCTGCACTTTTTAAATCTTTTGTATAGCCGTGAGCTATCATTTCGCCAATAGAACCCCAATCTGAGACTACAAATCCTTTAAAATTCCAATCTCCTTTAAGTATATCTTTTTGTAAAAAAGAATTTCCGGTTGCTGGAATTCCATTGAGTTCATTAAAAGAATTCATAAAGGTTGCAACCTCGGCTTCAGCAGCAGCTTTGAAAGGGGGCAATATCACATTGTGTAAAGTTTTTAAACCTACGTCAACAGTATTATAATCTCTACCACTTTCGGCAAATCCATAAGCTGCAAAATGTTTTGCACAAGCCGCTATTGTTAACGGATCTTCTAAATTATTTCCTTGAAATCCCTTTATCCTAGCAACTGCTATTTTTGATCCTAAATAAGGATCTTCCCCTGCTCCTTCCATTATTCTACCCCATCTAGGATCTCTTGTTATATCAACCATAGGGGCAAAAGTCCAATTAATACCTGCTGAGGCTGCTTCTTTTGCTGCAATAGATGCAGATTTTTGTATTAGTTCTAAATTCCAAGACGCACTTTCTGCTAAAGGAATAGGATTAATAGTTTGAAACCCATGAATTACATCTAATGCAAAAAGTAATGGTATCTTCATCCTAGAATTATCAATTACTAATTTTTGCATTTTTTTTACTTTTTTCACTCCAGAAACGTTTAATACCGATCCGACAAGACCTTGTTTTAATTGTTCAAACTTTAAAGAGTCAACAAAATTTTTTGGATAAGGACCAGTGAAATCATAAAAATTTGAATATTGGTTCATCTGTCCGATTTTTTCCATTAAAGTCATTTTAGCAATTAAATCATTTACAAAAATTTCTTTTTCCTTGTCTTTTCTTGTCTTTTCAATAATAACATTGTCATCTTGACAAAAAATTAAAGTTGGTATAAAGAATATTAATAATAATACTTTTTCCATTTTGGAAAATTATAATTTTAAAATGAAGAAATACTAAAAGTTAAAATTGATTTGAAAATTTCAAAATAAAATATTATAAATGAATTTATATGTACCATCTTACTTTTAAATACTTCTCCCTTGGGTTATTTCTAACAATTTTAAATTTTTGTTTTGCAATTGGGAATAAGAGTTTTAATGTTATGGCCCCCCTTCACGTAATGCATTATTATAATTCTGAGATTGAAGAGGAAAGAGACTGGGCCAAGTTTAGAAATCAATTAACTGAATGCAAAAATATGGGGGTTGATGGTGTTTCCGTAGATGTTTGGTGGGGTTATGTTGAAAAGGAGAATAATTCTTTTAGTTGGAAATATTACGACAAAATATTTTTAGAAATCAAATCAAAGGGCCTAAAGATTATTCCAATTTTAAGCTTTCATGCTTTTGAGCCAAAAAAAACCTCAAACTTCAGTTCTCCAATACCTAAATGGATATGGACATTAATAAATGAAGAATCAGGAATTGATATTAGTGAACTAAAATATAATAGTGAAGACTTAGATGAATTTGGAAAGCCTTACACATCCAATGAATTCATTTCTCACTGGGCTAATAAATGGGCAATGCCGCAATATGCGGAATTTACTAAAGAATTTGTCTCTCATTTTAAAAGCTATTTGCCTCTTTTTCATGAAATTAATTTAAGCCTTGGTCCGAGCGGAGAGTTAAGGTATCCCTCTTACAATAGCCATGATGATGGAAAGTTTCCTAACAGAGGAAGAATGCAGTGCTACTCTAAAATTGCAGAAAATAATTTTTACAATTGGTCTAAAACAAATAATAATGAATTTGATAGTTTAAGTTTTATTAAATGTCAAGATTTTAAAATGATGTTAGAGAGCGGAAATAATGTTGAAGATATAAATCTGTTAAATTTTTTTGATTGGTATAATTTTAGCCTTTTGCAACACGGAAGAAATATGCTGAAAATGGCACTGGAAATTATTCCGAAAAATATATCTATCGGATTTAAACTTCCGGGTATTCATTGGCGAATTAAAGATCCAAAATTTCCCAGAATAGCAGAACTTACTTGCGGCTTGATCAATGCCTATTCAAAAAATGGGATAAAAGCTTATACAAATTCTTTAAAAACTATTTTACATGGACTTCCAACAAATAGAATAAATTTTCATTTTACATGCATAGAACAAAAAAACCCCAACTCTGATGCTGAATTTTTAAAATCTTATTCTGTTCCAGAAGAATTAACCTATGATCTTAGTGAGGCTGCTAAGAGTTTAAATCTCAAAATTTTTGGAGAGAACTCTAATTCGATGAATTTAAAATATGATTTTTCTTGGGAGAAAATGAATGCACTTGTAAAAAACGGATCTTATTTTGGAGTTACAATATTAAGAATTGAAGATGTAACAGGCGAAAACCTATTTGCCAAAAAAAAGTTTAAAAAAATGATTAAAGCTTTCAAAAATTAGAGCTCAGCTACACTAAGATTATTTTTATTTATTAGTTCCGCTAGTTCAAATTAGAAATATATATGTTTTATAAACTAGCTAATCTCCCTTTGCTCTCTTTACTAAGTCAACTTTTTTCTTAAATTCAGAGTTCACTAAAATTTGAATTCTTCTTTGGAAGAAAAATAATGAGTATCAAAAGTTAGTTGGATTACTCCCAGTTCTATTTGATATTAAATTGAATTTTAGAATTTTATGAAAAAGACATGTATAATTTAGGCCTCGATATAGGTACATCTAGCATTAAAGCAGCACTTGTGAATGCAAAAAACAATAAGAACATATTTTTTGTACAAGAGCCTATTATTGAGATGAATATAAAATCCATAAGGAATGGCTGGGCAGAGCAAGACCCTAACATATGGTGGAAACATACTTGTAACGCGATTAAAAGAGTTTGTAAAGAATCTAATGTTAACCCCAAAAAAATCATATCCATTGGTATTGCTTATCAAATGCATGGCTTAGTTCTTATTGATCGAAATGGGAATACATTAAGAGACTGTATAATTTGGTGTGATAGCCGCGCAGTACAAATAGGAGGCAATGCATTTAAAGAAATAGGTCCAGAGAAATGTCTATCACATTTTTTAAATTCTCCTGGAAATTTTACTGCTTCAAAGCTCAAATGGGTAAAAGATAATGAACCAAATATTTATGAAAAAACTTATAAATTCATGTTACCTGGTGATTTTATTGCATTTAAGTTAACTGGCGAAATCAACACCACTAAAAACGGATTATCTGAAGGTATAATGTGGGATTTTAAGGAAAAATCTCCAGCAAGTTTAATCTTTAATTATTTTGGTTTTAGTCCAAATTTAATCCCTAAAATAGTAGATAATTTTACTCTCCAAGGTAAAATAAGCTATGATTCATCAAAGAAAACTGGTCTTAGAGTTGGAACACATGTTACATACAGGGCGGGCGATCAACCAAATAATGCATTTTCACTAAATGTTTTTAAAAAGGGTCAAACTGCACTTTCCGGTGGAACTTCTGGTGTCATATACTCTCTAACCGATTTTCAATCAGTTAAGAAGAATCTTAAATTAAATTACTTTGCACACATAGATTATAGCGATAAAGTTAGAAGCATTGGAGAGCTGGCCTGTATTAATGGAGCGGGTGCTATGTTAAAATGGTTAAAAAATCTTTTTGGAGAGAATTCATATCAAAATATGGATAAAATTGCAGCTACTACATCTATTGGTTCTAATAAATTAGCCGTTTTCCCTTTTGGAAATGGATCTGAAAGAATTTTAGATAATCAAAACATTGGTGGCCAATTCTCAAGCATTAATTTCAATACGCATTCCAAGGCCCAATTTTTTCGAGCTACAATCGAGGGAATTGCATTTGCATTTGTATATACAATGGGTATTATGAAAAAAAATAATTACTCATTAAAAAATTTAAAAGCATGCAATGACAATTTATTTAAATCTGAAATATTTTCTGAAACTATAGCAACTTTAACAGGCAAAGAAATTGAAATTTACAATACTACTGGTGCCTTGGGAGCTGCCAGAGCTGCAAATATTATGAATGATGGTTTTGAGAACTCCATTAATAAAAATTCAGAAAATGATTATGTTAAATCATTTCATCCTCTTAAAAATAAAAGCGAATATCAAGAGGCGTATTTGAGGTGGGAAAATAAATTAAATAAATTTTATAAAAGTTAATCATGGTTAGTGAATATTATAAAGGAATCAAAAAAATACAATATGAGGGTCCTGAATCTGATAATCCACTTTCATTCAAATTCTATGACCCTGACAAAATAATTGCAGGGAAGAAAATGAGTGATCACTTTAAATTTGCAATTGCATATTGGCACTCATTTTGTAATAATGGTTCTGACCCGTTTGGAAAAGGAACCTTAAAATTTGAATGGAATGACTCTAGAGATCCTATACAAGCTGCTAAAAATAAAGCAGATGCAGCTTTTGAATTTATTGAAAAAATAGGTTTTGAATATTTTTGTTTCCATGATTTTGACCTTGTTGAAGAATCCCCTAGTTTATATGAGTCTGAAAAAAGATTAGAAAAAATTTTAGCTTACATCAAAGAAAAAAAAGAAGAATCAAAAATTAAGGTTCTTTGGGGAACTGCTAACTGTTTTTCACATCCAAGATACATGAACGGCGCTGCTACAAATCCAAATTTTAATATTGTAGCTAGAGCAGGAGCACAAGTTAAAATAGCGTTAGATGCTACCATGTATTTAGATGGCGATAATTATGTGTTTTGGGGCGGACGTGAAGGGTATATGTCATTACTAAACACAGACATGAAAAAAGAGATTGACAATATGGCTACTTTTTTAACCATGGCCAAAGACTATGCAAGAAGTCAGGGTTTTAAAGGTAGTTTTTTAATAGAACCCAAACCTATGGAGCCTATGAAACACCAGTATGACTTTGACGCTTCGACTACAATTGGCTTTATTAAAGAATATGGATTAGAAAAAGACTTTAAACTAAATATAGAAGTTAACCATGCCACTTTGGCCCAACATACCATGCAACATGAATTATCCATAGCTGCAAAAGACGGTATGCTTGGAAGTATTGATGCGAACAGAGGTGACTACCAAAACGGATGGGATACGGATCAATTTCCAAATAATGTTTTAGAGACCACGCAAGCTATGCTTATTTTTCTTCAATTTGGAGGATTGAAGGGGGGGGGGAATTAACTTTGATGCCAAAATCCGCAGAAATTCAACAGATAAGGAGGACTTATTTCATGCCCACATCGGAGGAGCAGATACTTTCGCAAGAGCATTAATAGCAGCTGAAAAAATTATCTCAAGTTCATCCTATTTAGAGCTTAGAGAAACTCGATATAAGTCATTTAATTTTGGAGTTGGGAAAAACTTTGCAGATGGTAAATTAAAATTAAAAGAACTTTACCAAATTGCAATGCAAGATAATGAAACTGAACTTGAAAGTGGTAAGCAAGAGTTATTTGAAAATATTTTAAATCAATACATCTAAAAGTTGCAAGGTGTTCTTGAAGGTTTAGATTGGGTTGTTATTGGACTTTACTTTTTTGTTCTCCTGGTTTTAGCTTTATGGATTTTTTTTCAAAAGAATAAAAACACAGAAGATTACTTTTTAGCTGGAAGAAATGTAGGTTGGTTTGTTATTGGAGCATCTATTTTTGCTTCAAATATTGGGTCCGAACATATTGTAGGTTTAGCAGGAACAGGTTTTGAAACTGGAACACCAATGGCCCACTATGAACTCCACTCATGGATAGTTTTGCTTCTAGGGTGGCTGTTTCTTCCATTCTATTTTCGAAGCGGTGTGTATACAATGCCAGAGTTTCTAGAAAAAAGATTTGATTCAAAATCAAGATGGTTTTTATCACTGTTTTCATTAATTGCTTATGTACTTACAAAAGTATCTGTTACTATTTATGCTGGTGGTATTGTTGTTTCAGAACTTATTGGAGTCCCATTTTGGTATGGGTCAATTGGAGTAGTAATTTTCACAGGTCTTTACACAATTATAGGCGGGATGAAGGCAGTAATATATACAGAATCAATGCAAGCAATTGTTCTTATATTGGGCTCCTTAACAATAACAGTCTTAGGCTTAGAAGAAATTGGAGGGTGGAATGAATTAAAGAGTACAGTTATAGAAAATAGTCCTAATCATTTTAATATGTGGAGGCCGTCCAATGACCCTGATTTTCCGTGGACTGGGTTGTTATTTGGAGGAACTATTGTTGGTCTATGGTATTGGTGTACTGACCAATACATTGTGCAAAGAACACTAGCTGCAAATAATATTAAAATTGGAAGAAGAGGGGTGATTTTTGGAGCATACCTAAAGTTACTCCCAATATTTATTTTTTTGATCCCTGGAATTATTGCTTTTGCGCTTTCAATTAAAGATCCAAATCTATTTTCAATTGATAAGTCTGATAATGCTTTTCCAATGCTTGTTAAAACACTTTTGCCTGCTGGCTTAAAGGGCTTGGTAGCTGGAGGATTAATGGCTGCTTTAATGAGCTCTTTAGCTTCTGTATTCAATTCATGTTCTACTATTTTTACAATTGATATTTATAAAAAGCTAAAGCCTAAAGAGTCTGAAGCTAACTTATTACGTGTAGGGAAATTAGCAACAACAATAATCGTTATTCTTGGGATATTATGGATCCCAATAATGCAAAAAATTGGAGGGGGTGTAATGTATCAATATTTGCAGAATGTTCAATCTTACATTGCTCCACCTGTTGCTGCAGTTTTTTTATTGGGAATAATATGGAAGAGAGTAAATTCTAAAGCAGCTATCTCTACATTAATTGTTGGGCTATTTTTATTATTTCTTAGACTTGGGTCTGAAATTTATTTTCAAACTGAAATTAACTCAAACAAGGTAGTTAATAACTGGTTATTTGTATTTGCAACAGTTAATTTTTCTCATATGGCTATTCTTATGTTTATTTTTTCATTAATTCTTTGCTCTGTTATTTCTTTATTAAGTGAAGTCCCTGACTATAATAAAATCATTGGACTCACTTTTGGCACATTAACAGAAAAACAAAAATCTGGCAGAACAAAAACTTATGGAAATATTGATATAATCCTTTCTGCAATACTTATTGTTGTTGTAATAATTATATTCATAAAATTTAATTAGACATAAAACAATTTTTTTTACTAATAGAAAGATAATGCTAAAGTTCAATTTTTTATTGCCGTCATTTGCAATATTGTGCACCTTTTATTTATGCTGCTGTAAGAACGAAGTTGAATTTATTGATCTTAATAACAATGGCGTGCTAGATATCTACGAAAATCCTCAATTGTCTGCATCTATGAGGTCAGAAAATCTAATCTCATATTTAACTGTTGATGAAAAAATATCTCAGCTTCAAAGCAATTCTCCATCAATTAAAAGACTTGGAATTTCAGATTATAATTGGATGAGTGAAGCTTTGCATGGAATTAGAGGAGATCGAGGAGAAAAAACAACTGTCTTCCCTCAGGCAATTGGTCTTGCTGCAACTTGGAATACCAATTTAGCATGGGAACAAGGTAATGCTATTTCAGATGAAGCAAGAGGCCTTGCCAATTCAATTTCAAACATTCAATATTTAAACTTTTGGTCCCCAGTTATCAATATTGCAAGAGACCCAAGGTGGGGAAGAACTCAAGAAGGATATGGTGAAGACCCTGAGCTAGTTTCATCGATTAGTTTAGCTTTTATTAATGGGCTTCAGGGCAGTGATCCCAACTATTTTAAGGTATTGGCTGCTCCAAAACATTTTGTAGCAAATAATGAGGAAATATGTAGACATAGTGGTTCATCTGATGTATCTGAAAAACTTCTTAGAGATTATTATTTTCCTGCTTTCAAAAATAGTGTTATAAAAGGCAATGTCCAGTCTTTTATGACAGCATATAATGCTCTTAACGGGGTGCCATGTACTGCAAATAAAATGTTGATACAAGAAATTTTAAGAGAAGAGTGGGGTTTTGAAGGGTGGGTGGTTTCGGACTGTGGAGCAATATACGATATTCATATAAATCATAAATATGAAAATAATCCACTTAAAGCTACGTCTATTGCATTAAAGGCAGGAGTTGATTTAAACTGTGGAAGTTATTATAGGCTTTATTTGAAAAAAGCATTAAAAAAAGGTTTTATTAATGAAACTGATTTAGATAATGCGCTAAAGCGTTTGTTCGTGTCTAGATTTAAATTAGGGATGTTTGACCCCATACAAAAGAATCCTTTCTCTAATATTAATTTAGATGCTGTAAATTCAGAAAAGAATCAAAATCTCGCTCTTGAAATTGCTAGACAATCAATTGTGTTATTAAAGAACGAAAACAATTTTTTACCTATTCAAAAAACTATTAAGTCAATCGCTGTGATAGGGCCTAACGCTGATATTTGCAGGTTTGGAACATATTCAGGTGAGCCATTAAAAAAAATTACTCCCTTTGAGGGGATTAAAACGTATGCTCCTGATTCAAAATATGCTCAAGGTAATACTATTCTAGAAAAAGAATTACCAACAATCCCAGATAGTTTTTTTTTAAATAACACGGGCGAAAGTGGAGTTACCGCAGAATATTATAAAGGACAAACTATAAATAATAGTCCTGATCTTATAAGAAATGAGAAATCCCCAAATATTAAATGGAAAATGAATGGTACTCCAGACTCAAACATTTTTAGACCTAATGATTTCTGTACAAAAATAACTGGAAGTATTGTTTTTAAAAGATCCGGTCAATATCAAATAAATGTGAATGGAATAGATGGTATTAGATTTTTTTGGAATGATAGTTTAATTATTGATAAAACTTCTGAAAACTACAGCCATACAACCTTTATTACGGACCATGTATTAAAAGGCCGTGCTAATAAATTTAAAATTGAATATTTTGAAGACGAAGGTTGGGGTGAAATTAGAATGGGGTATGCGCTATTAACAAAAAATTTAAGAGAAGAGGCAGTAAACTTAGCCGAAAATTCAGAATTGGTTGTTTTTTGCGGTGGCACTTATGATTATATAGAATCAGAAGGAAGAGACAGGGAGAACATTGCTCTTCCCAAGGACCAAATTGATTTAATTAAAGAAATACATAAAGTTAATAAAAACATCTGTCTCGTCTTAATTAACGGTGGACCTATTTCGTTGCCTTGGATTGATAAAAATATTGATGCGATTGTTGAGGCTTGGTATCCAGGACAAGATGGTGGGAAAGCAATTGCTGAGGTCTTGTTTGGGGATTATAATCCAGGAGGTAAACTACCTTTAACTTTTTACAACGGTAATTCACAATTATCAAAATTTGACGATTATGATATTCGAAAGGGACACACTTACATGTATTTAAAAAATAAACCATTGTTCCCTTTTGGCTATGGTCTAAGCTATTCAGAATTTGAATTTTCTTCATATAAATTAAATAGTAATATTTTTAATTTAGATGACACCATTTCGATAAGTTTTAATATTAAAAATAATAGTGAAATAAATGGCTCTGAGGTTCCTCAGATTTACATACAACGTGAGAATATTAAAAGGCTAAAAGGTTTTAAAAAAATATTTATTAAAGCAAAAGAAACAAAAGATGTGAAAATTAAAATACCAATTGAAAATCTTCAACTGTGGAACGAAGACATTTCTAGATACGAAATTCAAAAGGGAGAATATCATATTTATTTAGGAAATAATAGCGAAAATTTAATTTGGACAGACCACTTCATTGTTCAATAAATTAGATTGATACACTTTTTTAGATACCAAAAAGTTCTTAGAATATCAAAACAATATCCGCACCAAAAAGTATTTGAATAGTCTTAATCGGGATCCCTTTGCTTTCTTAGCTAATCTCCACCAATAAATACTTTTCTTAAATTAGTATCAAAACTTACAAGATGAAAAAATTATTAGTATTTGAAGTCATTCGTCTTCATTGTCATAATCAACTAAGCTAATTAAACAGTCTTCATAGTCTTTATGCCATTCTAGCATTAGTTGGTTATAGTCGTCTTTAGTATAGAGGATTTTGAATTCTTGTATGTATTCTGCGATTTTTCATCTCAAAAATCAAGTAAAAACTAAATGCAACGTTGTTGCATTTAGAACAAATAAATTTTAATTTTGAGCTCAATAAAACAAAAAATTAACAATTATGAAAGTAGCTTATATTTTTAAAACAAACATGGCATCAACGTTTCAGCTTGCAACCATGATATTACCTCAGTTGGAACAAAATAATCACGGAGTAGAAGTAGTTGGGATGTTCTTTTTTGATGAAAACGCACATATATTAAGGAAAGGAAATGAAATAGGGGAGCGTTTAAATAAAATTGCTAAAGAAAAGGGAATGTTACTGATGGCATGCGATCAGTGTGCGCTCAGAAGAGATTTAGCAGAAGGTGCATTTGAAGAATGCGGTTCTGGTAATGTTGCACCTAAAAACATGATTGAAGTAGGAAAAGTGGGTTGTTTTCCTCAGCTTTACGGTGAATTATCAGGTAATATTCCAAATTTAGTAATTACTTTGTAATTTGAAGCCTGTATTGCCAACACGAAAGAAATAGCGGTATTATACCGCTTTTTTTTCTTTATTTACTCCTTTCTATTTTTTTATGTATGTGTATCATACTCATTACATGTTTTTTAAACATGTCTTTTCTAATAAGCAAAATGATGGTCCAGCAGGCATCCAAACTAGGTATGTCGTCTGTTTGTTTGGTTTCTATCAACCAACCGGCAAGAATCTGATAGTAATCTTGTGACATTCCAAAATCATGAGTGAAGCAAGGAACTGTCGCATTAAAAATGGCGTTGCCAAGAACATCTTTGGGATCTCCACCAGTTCGTTTCCAGTAGATACTCGCCGCTTCAGTTTGGTTTCTTCTAACTTAACCCTCACCTTTAGCTCTTAACAACCCCATAAACTCATTTTTCTTAAATTAGTATCTAAACTTACAAGATGAAAAGCCCCTATCACAAAATATTTTAAAACAATTCAAAATTTGATTAGTTTTAGTAATGGTTATCTGTTTAACTTTTGACCTCCAAAATGAGAACGGTCTTGACAAATACATTGATATGATATTAACCGAAAAATTTGATAAGAAATGAAAAATCAAATTTTAGAAATATTTATTGTCTTTTTTTTATTATCATTTTTTTCTTGTGGTAATGACAAGGACGATTTAACTGGTTATTGGCAGATAGAAAGGAAGCGTAATACAGGTTGTAATGATAATTTTTTCTACAGTAATTTCTTTTTAAAAATAGAAGAAGCACAAAACAAGAAAGATGGATTAAAATATCTCCTTTACTCGAAAATAGGTATAAATGAAGATACCTCTTCTGGATTTTTAATTAAAGAAGATAATGGATATAGGTTTTCAAATGGAGTTTTTTCAGAAAAGGGGTGTTTAATGACAATTTTAGAGACGAAAGATGAAAAATCACTAGCACTAAATTTTGAACAAAAGCGCTGTAGATTAAGCTTTAATGAAGCAGAACGAAAATTAAGAAAATTCATAAATTCTATGGAAGCTAATCAATCAATTAGCCTTTATAAAATTGAA
>CACAYQ010000040.1 GCA_902536695.1 uncultured Bacteroidota bacterium
AATATCCGGTGTAAAGAATGACCCTAACCAAAGAGGCTCAAAGGTTTTTACATAATTTTTAGCATAGGATTTATCTACGTTTCCTAGAAAGGATTGAACTTCTTTTAAAAACTTTTCAGGTTCTGGTGTAAAACGAACATATTGTGAAGTAATATGAGAGTAGGATAACAGAAAAATAAAGATTATTATAATTTTCTTAAGCTTCATTTTTGGCGTAGTTTAAAATTAGAATTGCCCAGTTATTTTTTAAACTTGAATATAGCGGAATTAATCCACTTCTAGAAGAGAATTGAATTAAATCTGATAAATCTTGTTCGTAAAAACCTGATAAAACGATGTATGTGTTTTCATTTGAAACTTGTAACAAATAATCCCACTGAGACATGATTGTATTTTTATTGATGTTAGCCAATATCAAATCATATGCCATATTTGGAATGGACTCTCCAGAACCATGAATGAATTTAATTTTTTTGCAGTTATTTATCTTTCCATTTTTAATTGCATTTGATACAGCAAGTTTATCTATCTCAACTGAGCTTATATAATTAGCTTTTAACTTCTCCGATAAAATAGATAAAATTCCTGTTCCAGACCCAAAGTCTAGCACGTCCTTATTTTGTGGGGGATTATCCAATAAATAGGACGACATCAATCTTGTCGTTTCATGATGACCTGTACCAAACGACATTTCAGGATCAATGATAATTTCATAATCATAACCAAATTCCTTATGAAAAGAAGCCCTAATCACACAAGTACTAGAAATAACAACAGGGTCAAATGAGGACTCCCATTTTTCATTCCAATTCTCGTATGGGTGTTCTTTTAATGTATAGGTATGTATTAAATCATTATGATTTTTAAGCAACGATGATACTTTATTTTCTGAAAATTCTGAATTGGAAATGTAAGCAGAAAATCCGTTTTCGGAATCCACAAAGGATTCAAATCCCAAATCAGCTAACTCTTGCTTCAGCACATCTACGAAAGCATTGAGATCTTCAAATTCAATACTTAACTCGAAATAATTCAAGAAAAAGAATTTGCGATTGATAGGAAGGAATTACAGTCTAAGGAGGCTCCACCAATTAATCCACCATCTATATCCTCTTGTGAAAAGATATCTTTTGCATTCTCTGGTTTACAACTTCCACCATAAAGAATAGCGATATTTTCAGCTGTTTTAAGTGAAAATTGATCAGCCAGTGACTCTCTGATATGTTTATGCATCTTTTGAGCATCCTCAGGACTTGCCGTCAAACCTGTACCTATTGCCCATACTGGTTCATATGCAATTATTATTTTTCTGATTTGATCTTCTTTAAGGTCGGATAACAAATAGTTAAGCTGGTTAGAAACTACTTCAAAAGCTCTACCTTCTTCTCTTTCTTCCTTTAATTCACCACAACAAAAAATAGGATTTACATTATACTTTAAAAGTGATTTAACTTTTTTGAAAATAATTTCATCTGTTTCATGAAACATAGATCTCCTTTCAGAGTGTCCAACAATGGCATAATTGATATTTAATGAAGAAAGCATTTCTGCAGATATTTCACCAGTAAAAGCACCATTTTCTTCAAAATGAATATTTTGGGCTGAAAGGGAGAAATGGTGTTGTTTTTTATGTAAACTAGATAAATAAATACTAGGTGGAGCCACAATCAACTCTACATCTAGATGTATTTCTTTAGTATTAATTTCGTCAATTAATCGTGTTGAATCAGAATGATTTAAATTCATTTTCCAATTACCAGTAACAATATTTCTTCTCATATATCTTATTTTAGTATAACTCTTGGATCAATAATACTATATAACAAATCAGTTAATAGGTTGAGGGCTACGAAAATAACCGAAATCACTATGGTTATGCCCATAACTACGGGAAGATCATCATTTTTTAAGGCATTAACCAAAACAGAACCAATTCCATCCCAATTAAAAATAAGTTCTACAAATACAGCTCCAGCAAGTAACGAGGCAAACCACCCAGAAATAGCTGTTATTACTGGGTTTATGGAATTTCTTAGTGCATGATTCCATAATATAGAAAATGGGGTTAACCCCTTTGCTTTTGCGGTTCTTATATAATCACTTGACAACACTTCCTCCATCGATTTTTTGGTGAGTAGTAAAATAATGGCTAAAGGACGTATTCCCAATGTTATACAAGGTAATATTAAATTAGCCCACCTATACTCTCTTATGCCTGTTATATCATTAATTTGTATGATTGAACCACTTGGTTCAAGTCCCGTCCCAAATATTTTAAAAGAATAAAGAAGAGTATCAAAAAGTTTTAATTGAAAGATACTATTAAATGTGATTAATAAAACCCATAGGAATAAACCAAAAATAAATCCTTTCAAAACTGATTTAATGACCACCTTTAAACTCCAATTTTCTTTTTTAATAAAAATCGCTAAAATGAATGATAACAACATAAAAACTAACGGGAATACAGGAAAATCAATAGAAGTAGACCAATAGTAACCGCCTACAACAGAAATTATTGAGGCCATAAAAAAAGAAGGAGCAGACATACCTGCTATAGCTATAATAAGAGAAAATTGGTTTGAAAATGAATTGTTATTGTAAGCGGTATACGAACCCAGAATCAGTCCAAGTATAGAAGCGAATAATATGGCAGAAAAAGCTAATATGGCTGTGCCAAATAATTTTTCACTTATAATTGACGAAACATTTCTGTTGTTGATATACGACCTTTTTAGGTATGGATATTTTATGAATAAACATAAGGACGCAGAAATACTGATAAATTTAAACCCGTCATACTTTTCTTGATCATAAAATATAAGACTTTCATCATTTGCTGTATTATGTATTGAAACAGGAGAAATATCATTTAAGAATAGGATATACCTTTTTGGAATTGACTGTTCCAACCCCCACTCTTTGTTGAAGTTTTCTACAATATCTTTGTTCGTATTTTGACCACCTGACAAAGAGGCAGGATCACCTGGTTTAATGCTGTAAATACAAAAGATGATGGTAATTACACCTAGTAAAACCAAGATACCATACGCTATTTTTCTTAGTATATACCTTATCAATTAATTTTTTTTGTCTAATGCCTCAAGCAGATCTGTGACATTGAATGCATTATCATTGATACCATTGTATGAAGCTTGAATATTTCCATTCCATATATAAAACACCCCAGGGGTATCTCTTTCCCATGTCAAGACATCGTAAAATGTAGGTATATCAAGAATTTGATAGTGATATTCACTTCCTGCAAACTCAAAGAATTCAGGAATTTTTTCGGTTTCTTCTTCCATAAATAAAATTTCAATTTTTGGAAAATCATCGATGTAAATTGTACGTAAAGAGTCTAAAGATCTAATAGTAGACATGCAATGGTCACAACCGGCTGCAAAAAAACAAAGCAACACTTTACCCTTATCTACATAAGGAAATTTAACTCCAAATTCAGAAGTGGATTGATCTGGCCCTTGCATCTGAGTTTGTTCAACTGTGTCGATAGCATAATTGCCAATTTTAATTTCAGCTGATTTAATAGGAATGAAGATAAAAATGGAAGCCGTAATAAAAATATAGGATATGAATAAAGGACTCCACTTTTTAAATTGATCTTTATCATGATTTAAAAAGGCATTCAAAAGAAATAAAAGGATCATAGCAATTACATTTTTTATGACTGCTTCTAGAGGAGTCATCGCTAAAAGTGCCCCAAAACAACCACAATTTCCTTGGTTACCTGTAAGGTAAATTTGAATTAAAAGATGGACTGTAAAAAAAGCAAGCATACCTATGGTAGCGGGCACGACTATGCGTTTTAAAAAATAAGGTAATAGTATTAAGAACCCAAGTGTAAATTCAAAACCAATTAGAGTTCTTGATAAAAATGCAGAAAAGGTAGCATCAAAACCGAGCGGAACTAATTGCTTTGCTTCAAATGTAGTTATAGAGAAATATGCAGAAGGATCGTGATAAATTTTAGCATATGCAGACACTAAAAATAAGGCAGATATTAAAATCCTAATAACCCAACTAAAAATCAACTTTGTAGACTGACTCATATCTAATTATTTAAATGAATTAATGCAAATACACTGTAATTTAACATATCAGAGTAATTGGCATCAATACCTTCTGATATTATAGTTTTACCTTTATTATCTTCTATTTGTTTTACTCTTAAAATTTTCATCAAAATCAAATCTGTTAAAGAAGATACCCTCATATCTCTCCATGCTTCTCCATAGTCATGGTTTTTAGCCATCATAAGATTTTTTGCTTCCAGAATCTTTTCTTGATAAAGCTTAATCACTTCATCTGCAGGCAATTCTAATCTGTTATCCTTTTTTAACTCTAACTGAATTAAAGCCATCACGCAATAATTAACTATTCCAATAAACTCTGGTTCAATTCCTTCATTTACCTTTGACGAACCTGTCTCTTGTAGAGTTCTAATTCTGTTTGCTTTTATAAATATTTGATCCGTTAGAGAACTTGAACGCAAAATCCGCCAAGCCGTACCATAATCAATGGTTTTCTTTTTAAAAATCTCTGTACATTTGGAAACTACTGTATCAAATTGTAAAGAAGTATCGGGCATAAATAAATCAAAATTAAAAGTCGTGAAAGATACGTATTTAGTTCGTAATTACTCCATAAACTGCAAAGGAAATCTAATCGATTTATCAACTCCTAAAATTATGAGTATCGTAAATACTACACCTGACTCATTTTATGATGGCGGCAAATACAATACTATTGAAAAGGCGTTACAAAAAGTAGAATTGGATATTTCAAATAATACTACTTTCATAGATGTGGGAGGATACTCATCTAAACCCAATGCTAATCATGTAACTGAAGAGGAGGAATTAAAACGGACGATCCCTACAATAGAAGCGATTTTAAATAGCTTTCCAAAAGCTGTAATATCAATCGATACATTTAGGGGTAAAGTAGCAAAGGAGGCCATAGAAGCAGGTGCAGCCATGATAAATGACATTTCGGCATTTGAGTTGGACAAAGAAATGATCAATACACTCAGTACATACAAAGTTCCGTACGTTTTAATGCATATGGAGGGAACACCTCAAAACATGCAAGAGAATCCTTGTTATAAAAATGTGGTAAAAGACATCATTCAATTTCTCGACAACAAAATAAGTAAACTTAAAACATTTGGAATCCATGATATCGTTGTAGATCCAGGTTTTGGGTTTGGAAAAACACTATCTAACAATTACGAGCTTATTGCTAATTTAAATTATTTTACATCCTTAAATCATCCATTATTAGTTGGAGTAAGTAGAAAATCAATGATATATAAACTATTAAATACCAGCATATTAAAGTCTATTAATGGTACAACAGCTTTAAATATGTATTCTTTATTAAATGGAGCAAATATATTGAGAGTTCATGATGCAAAAGAAGCCAATGAATGCATTCAAATTTTTAATGAAATTCAAAAATTTTAAATATGAAAATTTCAGTAATTAATACAGGATATTTCAAATTAGATGGTGGCGCTATGTTTGGGGTAGTACCTAAAAGTATTTGGAGCAAAACAAACCCTCCAGACAGTAACAATATGTGTAGCTGGGCTATGAGAAGTATGCTTGTCGAAATGGATAATCAACTTATCTTAATTGACACAGGAATTGGCAACAAACAATCTGATAAATTTTTTAGCTATTACTTTTTGTATGGAGAAGAATCACTACAAAAATCCATAAACAAAGCAGGTTACTCTTTAGACGAAGTAACTGATGTATTTCTTACACATCTTCACTTTGATCATTGTGGAGGAGGAGTCAAATGGCAAGATAGAGACAAGTCAATTTTAGAACCTGTTTTTAAAAATGCTCACTATTGGAGCAATAAATCTCATTGGGATTGGGCCATACATCCAAACCCAAGAGAAAAAGCATCATTCTTAACCGAAAATCTTAAACCCATTGAAGAAAGTGGACAGCTAAAGTTTGTTTCTCGAAAGCAGCAAATTACTAAAGGAGTCTTCAAGGGAATTGATGTTTTTTTTGCAGATGGACATACTGAAAGCCAAATGATTCCCATCATCAATTATAAAGATCAAAAAATTGTATTTACAGCTGATTTACTGCCAAGTACTGGTCATATACCTCTGCCCTATGTGATGGGATATGATACAAGACCATTAACTACACTTAAAGAAAAGTCTGAATTTTTATCATTAGCCCAGGAAGAAAACTGGATTCTATATCTAGAACATGACCCTGTTAATGAATGTTGTTTAGTAAATCAAACCGAAAAAGGAATCCGTCTTAAATCAACACATAAGTTGGCTGAGTTTCTGTAATGATTTCAATTAAAGAAATCAATAAGCTAGCCATACCTGCAATATTATTCAATATTACCGAACCTCTTATTGGATTAGCTGATACTGCCCTAATTGGTCAAATTGACTACCAAGCCACCTTAGCACAGGGTGGTGTGGGTTTATCTTCAGGCTTAATTGCCACACTAATTTGGGGACTAGCTCAAATGAGAACCTCTTTATCAGCTATCGTAAGCAGACATTTTGGTTCAGATCATCTAGAAAAGATTAAAAGTTTAATTCCGCAAACTTTTCTAATGACTTTAATATTAGGTTCTATAATTGGTGTACTGCTCATTTTTTATTTTGATGTAGTGGCTATTTTTCTGTTTGGAGATATAGAGGAACACACATTTAACTATGCTAAAGACTATTTTAAAATAAGAGCTATTGGACTTCCTATAAGCTTACTAATTGCTTTATTTTTTGGTGTATTTAGAGGTTTCCAAAACACTTCTTGGGCCATGTATATTAGCTTAATTGGTGGTGTGATCAATATTTTTTTAGATGTAATTTTAATTCACGGATTTGGAGACAGCTTAAAACCAATGGGAGTTGAAGGTGCAGCATGGGCATCTCTAACTGCTCAAGCGGTTATGTTGGTTTTATGTATTGTTTTTTACCTTTCTAAAACACCATTTGGATTAGCATTGAGCCCAAAAATTAACCCTTATTTTAGAGAAATGATCACTATTTTTTTAAATATGTTTATCAGGACACTGGTCCTCAATATTGTTTTCATCATGGCAAATCGATATGCAAATCATTATGGAGAAGAAGAATTAGCAGCATATACCATCGGATATAACATTTGGATCTTCACTTCTTTCTTCATAGATGGTTATTCAAATGCAGGTAATGCACTTGCAGGAAAATTTTTAGGTGAAAATAACTCAGATAAATTACAATACCTTGGAAAAAAATTGATGTGGATAAATATCAGAATTTCATTTTTACTTATGATAATTTACACCATGTCATATACATTCATAGGAAATATATTCAATTCTGATGAAACCGTATTAAATCATTTTAACTATACTTTTTGGGTCATCATCATAGCACAGCCATTTAATTCCATTGCATTTACTTTTGATGGAATTTTTAAAGGAATGGGCAGAGCAAAAGAATTAAGAAACACTTTAATACATGCCACATTTTTTATTTTTATACCCACCTTATACTTATCGAATCTCATCAACGAAAGCCTGTTGAGTATCTGGATATCCCTAAGTTTGTGGATGGTCTATAGAGGTGGATCTTTACTCTATAAATTTAAAATGAAATCTGTTACTCCACAGTAAAAATTTCTGAGTATGTAGTTGAGTCTGGAAGTCTTAAAGACATAATATAGTTGCCTTTTTGTAACGTAAAGAACAATGGGATTTCATTTGCACCTTTTTTCACATGGTATTTATCATGATACACTTTCTTGCCTTCAAAAGAAAAAATATCCAAATGAACTGGGCCAGATGAAGTTGAGCTGATCATCACGTTTGTAATTCCACGTGATGGATTAGGGTAAATCTTAAATTTACCTTTTGACGTACTTTCGGTACTTGTTGTATTCTCAGACACATACACATATATGGTGTAATCCATACTAAACGTACCATTCATTAGTCTTAATACAACAGCGTATGGATCGGGTCTAGCCTCATTTATGGAAGGCGACCACATTAGAGAAACTTTGGTTTGAAAATTATCCATTGAACCTTGTGTATAGGTCATAGGATTTGATAGGTCAAATGGTTCTCCAAACGCATGAAATCCAATAGAAGACACACTACTATCTAATGCGAATAGATTCAAACTAAATGGGTCTCCTGCAATAGCATTCACATATGGGACACCATCAGCATTTAAGGGTAATGACCCTATATCAATTAACTGAGGAACTGGGCCAGAAGGCAAAACAATGAATTGCATATCTCTTCTGATTTCACCCACTTTATTTCCGTTTCTAAATTCTTCACAAGTTACCGTGTATACAAAATTACCTATAGTAGAAGCAGTCCATGAAATAGTACCTGTTATAGGATTAATAGAAAATTGGCCTCCAGCCACCGATGGAGGATTGGAATATCCAGCTATTGGTGTACCATGTGAAGGATTAGAGGTAGAACTTTCATGAGGAAAATCCAAAGACCAAACAAGGGAATCACCATCATTGTCAAATGGCAGTGGATTGTACTGCCAAGGAGTATTCATAGGTAAAAAGACAACTGGACTTACCATGAAAAATGGTGTAGAATAAGAATCAATTAAATCAACTGTGAAATCGGTAAATAATTGCATATCTGCAGATGAAGCATTAGGTAAATTTATAATAGCCGCATTTCTACAACAATTATCCCAGCTAGCTGTATATTCACCAGGTATTGCACACTGGAAACTTGCTGTAAAAAAATAGACTTCAACACCGTATGGAAAGAAGGGTAATACACTGCCATTTTGTAAACCAAAAACAGGATGAAATGCATTAGGGTCAAGATTACAAGCAATTGTAGTAACTACACTTCCCGATGAATTGTATATCTCAATATTCTGTGTAGTCTGCATGGGAATCCCCAATGTATCTCGATATAAAGTCAATAAAATATCATAGTCTCCTGGTTGATCATTTTGAACAATAAGCTCTCCCCCCATAAGATGGGTTGCATTTATGTTTGAGCAAAATAAAAATGTAAAAAGCAGTATGGTAAACCTTTTCATATAATTTTTTTTTACAATTTACATAAAAACAAATCAAGAAGAAAACATCTAAGGGAACTGCTGTTTTGATTCGTCCCAAATTTTATCCATTTCTTCCAGGCTCATTTCAGATAAGTTTTTTTTTAATCTTTTGACTTCATCTTCTAAATAGTTAAATCTGCCAATAAATTTTTTGTTCGTTCTTTCTAGTGCCAGTTCTGGATCAATATCTATAAATCGAGCATAATTGATCATTGAAAACAACACATCACCAAATTCCTTTTCAATGTTTGACTTATCATTTGTTTTTTCTATTTCTTTCTCTAATTCATTAAACTCCTCCAACACTTTTTCAAAAACTTGCTCGCGTTTTTCCCAATCAAAACCTACCCCTCTAGCCTTCTCTTGAATTCTAGTAGCTTTCACCATGGCAGGTAACGATCGGGGTACACCCTCTAAAACTGATTTTTTACCTTTTTTTAACTTAATTTTTTCCCAATTCGCTTTCACTTCATCTTCAGTTTGAGCAACAACATCTCCGTATATATGCGGATGTCTTTCTACTAATTTATCGCAAACTGTATGTATAACATCTGTAATATCAAAATCATTTGTTTCGCTTGCAATTTTGGAATAAAAGACAATATGAAGTAAAAGATCTCCTAACTCACCTTTTATTTCATTTAAATTTTTATCAGAAATAGCATCGACTAATTCATACGTTTCTTCAATAGTAAGGTAGCTCAATGTGTCCATAGTTTGCTTTTTATCCCATGGACACTTATCTCTTAAATCATCCATTATATTCAAGAGTCTTAAAAATGCTTCGCTTCTTTTTTCCATCTTACTTTAAGTTAGTAAATTATAGTATTATGCAATTAAATCATTAATTTTGAAGAATGAAATTAATTTTACTTTCTATTGGTTTGGTTGCCTTGTGTTTTGCAGGCATTGCCATAAAATTAATTGTAAAGAAAGATGGAGAATTCTCTGGTACATGTGCAAGCAACAATCCCTATTTAAATAAAGAGGGCGAAGCTTGTAGCTTTTGTGGAGCTCAACCAGATGAAAAGTGTAAAAAACCGGTTGAAGAAATAGCTTAATAATTACTCCATTCTTTATATTCTCCTAAAGAATCATAAATCATGTACACTTGGAATTGAGCCGTTTCTAATTCATTTAAATAGGCAATGGATTTAGTTTTACCCATTACCATAAATGATGTAGCTAACGCGTCAGCTGTGGATGCTTTATCTGTAATGACAGAAACACTTAATAAGTTGTTATTTGCAGGATATCCTGTTAACGGGTTTAATGTATGAGAAACTCTATTCCCATTTATGGTTTTAAACTTTCTATAATTACCAGACGTAGCTAAAGCTTGATTATCTAAATTAACTATACGCTGAAAACCATATTCTCCAATATGTGAGCTGTCTATTGGTCTTTCAATTCCTATCTTCCAAAGTTCTCCTTTATGATTTAAACCTCTAACCCTTATTTCGCCTCCAATTTCTACCATGTAATTTTGAATATTTTTAGACTCTAGTAAATCAGAGATTACATCTACGCTATATCCCTGAGCAATGGCATTAAAATCTAACTTAGCATGCTTATTAGTTTTGCATATATAGCTGTACTCCCCACTATCTGTTACCGAAAAACTTTGTTCTAAAACCAATAATGGTAAAATTGAATCTCTTATATAATTCGTATCAATACTAGGATTAGTATTAGTGTAAAAACCCCAATAATCTACTAAAGGATATATTGAAGGGTTGAATTTACCTACAGTCTCATGGTAAAAAAACTCAGCATAATGATAACACGTTTCAAACCATTCGTGATTGTTTAATGAAAAACATGAATCTTTAGAATTATTGATTTTACTAATAAAACTTTGAGAATCATATGTAGAAAGCTCTTTATCAAAATCGGTTAAAGCAGCATTTATTTCTGAGGTTAAATCACGTTGATCATCGTAAATTATATTAAAAGTTGAACCCTGGGCAAAACCATTAATTTTCAAGTAATTCCCTGGGATAGTGGATTCATTACCACAAGAAATAATAAAGAGGAATATGACAATAAAAGAAGGGAGAAAAATAGATTTAGCCCCCAAAATCATCAAATCTTACTTGTTCTGGCGGTACTCCCCAATCATCACACATTTTCAAAACGGCCTGATTCATTAAAGGTGGTCCACAAAAGTAATATTCAATATCCTCCGGAGCATCGTGTGTAGACAGATATTGATCTATCACAGCTTGGTGGACAAATCCAACAAAACCGTCACCTTCAGGATCATTGATGTCTTTTTTCTCTACCCAATTATCTTCCGGAAGGGCATCAGAAAGAACCATATAAAATTTAAAATTTGGAAATTCTTTTTCAAGATCTCTAAAATAGTGAATATAAAACAGTTCCGCTCTGGATCTACCTCCATACCAGTAGGACACCTTTCTTCCAGTCTTTAATGTCTTAAACAACTCATACAGATGTGATCTCATTGGTGCCATACCTGCTCCTCCACCAATGTAAAGCATTTCAGCCTCTGAATGATTGATAAAGAACTCTCCATAGGGTCCAGATATGGTTACTTTATCTCCAGCCTTTTGATTAAAAATATAGGATGACGCAACACCAGGGTTAACATCCATCCAAGAATCCTTTCCTCGGTCCCAGGGTGGAGCAGCAACTCTAACGTTAAGCATGATATTTCTGCCTTCTGCTGGATAAGAAGCCATAGAGTATGCCCTAACCACTTCTTCATCATTTTTCATGACTAGATCTCTAATGGCAAACTTACCATCTACCCAATCCTTTTCAAACTTATCTGGTTCTCCAGGATGATCTGTTGGATGAGCTTTAATATCCATGTCTGAGAATTTAACTTCTCCTTTTGGAATTTTAATTTGAATATATCCACCTGCTTTATAGTCCATATCCTCAGGAATCTCCACAATAAATTCTTTAATGTAAGTAGCCACATTATAATTAGAAACCACAGTAGCTTCCCACTCTTTAATACCCATAATTTCTTCTTCCACTTCGATTTCCATGTCTTCCTTCACTTTTACTTGACATCCAAGTCTAAAATTATCGGCAATTTGTTTTCTAGAAAAGTGAGGTTCTTCTGTTGGCAAAATGGAACCCCCACCAGAATGAACCTGACAAGTACATTGAACACATGTACCACCACCTCCACATGCAGATGGCAAAAAGATACCCTCATTTCCTAACGTGGTTAATAAAGTTGAACCTCCATCAACTTCAATCGTTTTTTCACCATTTATGGTAATCTTCACTTTTCCAGAAGAAACCAAAAAAGACTTTGCCGCTAACAAAATGAATGTCAGCGCAAGTACAATAGTTAAGCAAACTAATATTGGAATAATGATTGTAGATATTGTCATTTCAATTTTTTTTGTTGTTAAATTTCAAATCCCATAAAACCCAAAAAGGCTAAGCCCATAAGCCCCGTTATTAAAAATGCCATTCCAACCCCTCTTAATGGTCCAGGAATGTGAGCATAACGAATTCTTTCTCTAATAGCTGCTATCAATACAACTGCAATAAACCAGCCAACACCAGAACCTAAACCATACACAGTGGCTTGTCCAATATTAGCAAACTGTTTTTCCTGCATAAATAATGCACCACCTAAAATAGCACAGTTTACCGCAATAAGAGGTAAGAAAATACCTAGGGCGCCATATAAAGCTGGTGAAATCTTCTCCACAATCATTTCAACTAATTGCACGGTTGAAGCAATTACAGCAATAAACATAATAAACGTCAGGTAATTGAGATTAACTGAAGCATACTCATCCCCCATCCAAGTAAGTGCACCTTCTTTAAGTACATAGTTTTCAATTAGATAGTTAATTGGGATAGTTACTGTTAAAACAAAGATTACAGCAAAGCCTAACCCAACAGCTGTCTTCACTGTTTTAGAAACAGCCAAATATGAACACATTCCAAAAAAGAATGCAAATATCATATTATCTACAAATGCGCTTCTGATAAATATATTAACTAAATCCATAATCTAATCTGTTAATGTGTTTCAATTAAGGTTGGGTTTCTCATCTTTTGAACCCATATGTATATAGCTACAAGAATTAACGATGAAGGTGGCAACAACATAAGACCATTGTCCATGTACCCCATAGCATAGAGTCCAGTTCCTTCTGTTGCATTCCCAAATATCTCCATTCCAAAAAGTTTACCCGATCCAAACAATTCTTTGAAAAAGGAAACTACAACCAAAACCATGGCATAACCGATAGAATTGCCAAGAGCATCTAAAGTAGATGGCCAAACTTTATTCCCCAAAGCAAAAGCTTCTAACCTACCCATAATGATGCAATTCGTGATGATAAGACCAACAAATACAGAAAGTTCTTTAGAAACATCATACAAATAAGCCTTTAAGACTTGGTCTACAATAATTACAAGAGAAGCTACCACAACCAATTGTACAATGATTCTAATTCTGTTGGGAATGAGATTCCTCATTAAAGACACAGAAATGTTGGCCATTAAAAGAACGAATAAAACTGAAACGGACATGACTACCGCTGCTTTCATTTGAACCGTAACGGCAAGGGCGGAACAGATACCCAAAACTTGGATGGTAACAGGATTGTTTTCATCCAATGGGTCTGTAATTAATTTTTTATTCTTTTTTGAAAATAAAGGCTCTCTTTCCTTTACTTTCTTTTTTTCTTCAACAATTACTGTTTCTTCTGCCATAAAAGGTGGATTAAGATCTATTTGAATTTTTTATGTATTTCTGGTAAACTGACAATGTACGATCCATCATCTCCTCAACTCCAACACTAGTAAACGTACCGCCACTAATGCCATCAACTTGGTATTCATTTAAAGGACTTCCGGGTTTGTTTACCTCAATAGCTTTGTAACCGCTTTCATTGGATAATGATTTGCCAATAAATTGGTCTTCGAAAAAATCTTGAGATATTTCAGCACCTAGTCCTGGTGTTTCAGATTTATGATCAAAAACAGCACCAGCGATTTTCTCTCCTTCACTATCCAAAGCGATGTAACCCCAAACAGCAGCCCAAAGTCCTTTACCCATAACAGGCGCAACGTAGTATTTTTGACCATCTACTTGACAAATAAAAAGAGGGTAATTTCTATCTTCTTTATTTGAAATAGTTTTATATTCTTTCAATAAATCTATACTGAAAGCATCGTATGGATTTTTATCATCCAGTGATTGATCTGAACCCATAAAGGTATTTGCTAATTCTTTGCCATTATAATCAAGAATCACACGTTCTTTCACAAAATTTGCAAATTGTGTTCCTGCTTGATCTCTTGAAATCAGTTTATTTCCAGGTAGGCAATTTAAAATATATTGCTTCTTTTCATTTTTCAGATTTTCATCTTGAAGCGGCTTTAGCCCGTTAGCTATAAATGCTAGAAGTCCACCTACTATAATAACTAGTACTATAGCAAAAGTTATCGTATATGCATTACTATCTTTGTTTACTGCCATTTTAAGCTGTTTTTAATCTTTTTAATCTTCTATTTATGTTGGATTGAATCACCATGTGATCAATTAATGGGGCAAAAACATTAGCAATCAAGATGGCTAGCATAATGCCCTCCGGGTATGCTGGATTTACCATTCTAATTAAAATTCCAAGGAAACCTCCTAAAAATCCGTAAATAAATTTCCCCGTATTTGTATGGGAAGCTGTTACTGGGTCGGTAGCCATGAAAACCATTCCAAACATAAACCCTCCAAGCATGAGTTGGTGAATAGCTGGTAATTCAAAATATACACTACCACCAACGGCATTTAAAATGCTTGCCATTACAAAACCTCCCAAGAAAAAAGATGTAATGATTCTCCAACTAGCTATTCCTGTCCAAAGCAAAATCCCAGCACCTATTAAACACATTAATGCAGAGGTTTCGCCCACAGAACCAGGAATAAACCCTAAAAATGAATTCATTAAACTATACGTCCCTTCAAAACTTTGTGAAACGGACGCAGATAAGGGGTCAGCAGTCGAAACACTAAGTGTTGACGCCAAATCACCTAGAGCTGTTGCTCCACTAGATGCATCTACCAATCCTTCTCCTTTCATATCTGAAAATCCAGTTACCCAAACCTCATTTCCTGACATTTTCGTTGGATGTGCAAAGAATAGAAAAGCACGTGCTGTAAGCGCAACATTAAGTATGTTCATGCCCGTACCTCCAAAGACTTCTTTACCGATTACAACTGCAAACATAGTGGCAATAGCTACCATCCATAACGGAACATCTGCTGGCATACAAAGAGGAATTAACATTCCAGAAACCAAAAATCCTTCTTGCACAGAATGTCCATTTCTAATTGCAAAAATAAATTCTACAAATAGTCCAGATGAGTATGAAACGATAACGAGAGGTAAAACAACCCATGATCCTTTCATGATCATTTCAAGGAAGGTGGCATCTTCACCGAGCACTCTGTAATGTTGATAACCAGTGTTGTATATTCCAAATAATAAGCATGGGACCAAGGCCAATATAACGAGCATCATTGTTCGTTTCAAGTCTATTGCATCTCTCACGTGTGAGCCTTTAGAGGTTACGTGATTGGGTGTAAACATTAGAGTGTCAAATGCATCAACAAGAGGAAACAACTTTTTTGTTTTCTCATTAGCATTTAGCTTTTCGTGTGCATTATCAAATATATTTCTTAAAAACTTCACTTT
>CACAYQ010000041.1 GCA_902536695.1 uncultured Bacteroidota bacterium
TTTTAAGGTATAGACTTAAAGAAGAACAAAAAGGAAATGCAATTGCTCAAATTGATATTAGCAGATATGAAAGAACTGCATATCCTTTTGCTGCTTACATTTTAACTTTAATAGGAGTATCTGTAGCATCTGTTAAGTCAAGAGAAGGGGTTGGTAAAAATTTAGTAATTGGCTTGGGGTGTGGACTAGTGTATATATTTTTTATGAAAATGACGACTGTTGCTGCTGTTAACATTGGGTGGAATACCATGTTTGCAGTATGGTTTCCAAATTTATTTTTTAGCTTAATTTCAATGCTGCTTTTTTACAGAAGATTAATCGCTTAATTGGTAATGTAGTACCAACTGGGTTCTATTAACAGGTGGATTTTTTCCGTAAACCGTTATTTTAAAATTGCTTGCTATTTCTACTGGATTAAATGACCCAGAGTCAATGAATTCATTACTATTAGTTACATCATGATCATATAATTCCCATTTGTAATCCATATTTAATAATTTGAATTCAACAGGAGCTGTCCAGTATGCAGCGCTATTAGGTGATTGATCGTCTAAAATTGGAGAAGAAAAAAGATAATTTGAAGAATCCTTAAATTTTACTTTTAACAATAGATCAGCATCTGCCCCTGTACCGGGGATATCCCAGGAATTTACAAAAGGAATAGATGAATTTGGGTTGTCTTCTGGGTAGTAAGAAACTTCATATTGATTTATGTAAGCATATTGACAAGAGTTATCTTCAAAGTCAACGTTGTTTGAATAATTGATTGCATTACGATCTGTACAGCCTCCTGTATTATTCGATGAGTCGAAAATTTCTTTCTTGCAGCCAACAAAGGAAATTGTTAAAATGATTATGTAGTATCTAACTTTATACATAATTAAAATTTAAAGCCAACTCCTAAAGTGAGTGAGGTTTGGTAATTAATTGATTTATTAAAAGCAGAATTTGGAATAGGGGCAAAGAATAATGGGGTATAACCTACTTTATAAAACCAATCTTGACTTTCTTTACAATACCTATACTCTAATGATAGATGTGAGAAAATTTCCCATTGTTTTTCCAAAATTGGAGCCAAAGGCTGTAGGTTTAAATTACCTTGGTCAATTGGGAGGTAGTTTGTGTGATATCTCCAAAATGAAGTGCCAAACCCAAAATGGAAATGGTGTGATTCATAATGATAGGCGATGTTAATTTGATTAGGTAATATTAATTCATTGGTAGATTCTAAACTTGTATTAGATGGGAAAATACAAAATCCAGTATTGTAATAGATGGAGAATGGACTCAAATCGAATAGTTCTCTTTCATAATTTAAAGAATAGTAGAGGCCTTTCCCCAAAAATTCCAATTGAACATTATTTTTTTTAATGAGTGCTGATTTTTTTACATTTTTATTGATGTTTTCTTGTGTTTTTGCACTAATAGCAAATGAGACGATTACAATTAATATGGACAGTACTTTTTTCATTAGAACATAACAATAATAATAATTTTTTTCTGCTGTACATTAATTTCAATTATTTAGATCTGATAATCAACATACAAGACGATTTTTTATACTTTTAGCTGTAATGAACAGCGATGATCTCATCCAAAAATATAGCCTTAAAGATTCTAAATTTATGAACTTATATGGCATTAATGTGCATTATTGTGATGAAGGTAGGGGTGAGGTAATTTTGTTACTTCACGGTGTGTTTTCGTCATTACATACCTTTAACAAATGGACAGAAATTTTAAGTCAATCGTACAGGGTTATTAGATTAGATCTACCCGGTTTTGGATTGACAGGCCCAAGCATTGATAATGAATATGCTATTGATTTGTATGTGGGCTATGTAAAAAAATTCATGGATAATTTGGGGGTACAAAATTTTCACATAGCGGGAAATTCTCTTGGTGGTTGGATTGCCTGGGAATTTGCAGTGGCTAATGAAGATAGAGTTAAAAAAATGATTTTAATTAATTCAGCTGGTTATATAACTGGTTGGAATTATCCTCTACCCTTTATCATAGCACAAACACCTGTTTTAAGAAAGGTATTTAATTATGAAATAGTTCCAAAAGTTGTAGTGAGAAGATTTTTAAGACAAGTAATAATTGATCAATCCATAGTCTCAGACGATTTAGTAAATCGATATTATGATATTATTCACAGAGAGGGAAACTTTGAAGCTTTTTTAAGAATAGCTAACTCAAAGTTTATCCAAAATACCAATGCTTTAAAAAATCTTAAGACCTCTACGTTGGTGCTTTGGGGCAGTCAAGATGCATGGATTTCATCAAATGACGCTGAAAAGTTTCGAAAAGACTTACAACACGTTTCTGTAAAGGTTTATCCTGGTGTTGGTCATATCCCTATGGAAGAAATTCCTGATGAATCAGCATCAGATATATTGAATTTCTTAAAAAAATGATGAATTTTTATTCATCTATATGCTCACAATCTGCCTTACTTAACTGATCTATTAGCGGAATATCCTCTTTAAGCATGTCGGTGCTAATGATGTTTTTAAATCTAATTCGTTGATCACCTTTTTCAAAGTGAATAAGATATTTCTTGTTATTTAATTTTATGAAAGATAGATACCATGGGTTAGGATATTTGTATGGAAGCGATTCGTTCCATAAAATATCAATAGAAGCTATGTTTTTTTTGATGATATTATTTTCAAATCCCCAATTTCTAAGATGACAATTAAAAATGTTGTTAAATGAAAATGTAATGTCATTAATAAGGCTTATAAAATTTTGATTGTCCATTTGTATGGTAGATGAACTCTGATTTAGATTTTTAGTGTATGGGATGTTTGTTTGATTTATCTTAACTATTCTTGATACAGAATCCGTGAACGACAAAGCAATTTCAATTGATTTTTGATTGTGATGTAAATGATACAATTTGATATCTCCCGATGTGTTGCTTCTTGAAAAGTCTACACTGCCATTTAATACTATATTGAAAACTTCTTTTCCTAGATCAATAGTGTCAACTAAACTAGGATATACGTTTTTATCTACCAAAATTGGGTGTTCTACTATGAAGTCAAGCACTCTGTTTTCAGGGAGCCAACTCCATGTTCTGTCTTTAAAAAGTAGAAATACTAAAAAAAGGCCTAAACCAAAACCAATAAGGTAATATTTAAGCCTTTGAGTAAATTTCAATAGAAATAGTTTTAATACCTGTAATGCTCAGGTTTGTATGGGCCATTTACTTTAACTCCAATATAATCGGCCTGATCTTCTGAAAGAGTTTCCAATTCTACTCCAATTTTTGATAAATGTAAATAGGCTACCTTCTCGTCAAGATGTTTTGGTAGCATGTAGACTTCATTTTTGTAGTTTTCGCTGTTTTTCCAAAGTTCGATCTGAGCCAAAGTTTGATTTGTAAATGAATTGCTCATTACAAAGGATGGGTGACCAGTTGCACACCCTAAATTAACAAGTCTTCCTTCAGCCAATAAAATGATGTCATTACCATTCACATCGTACATGTCAACTTGAGGCTTAATTGTTGTTTTTGAGGAACCATGATTTTCATCTAGCCATGATACATCAATTTCGTTATCAAAGTGGCCGATGTTACAAACAATGGTTTTGTCTTTCATCAACTCAAAATGATGTCCTTTAATAATGTCTTTATTACCAGTAGCGGTCACTACAATGTCAGCTTCAGCGACTGCATTATCCATCTTTTTAACTTCAAATCCGTCCATAGCGGCTTGTAATGCGCAAATAGGGTCAATTTCAGTAACAATAACTCTGGCACCAGCACCCTGAAGTGAGGCAGCAGAACCTTTACCCACATCACCATATCCAGCTACAACAGCAACCTTACCCGCTAGCATTACATCTGTAGCTCTTCTGATAGCATCTACTAATGATTCTTTACAGCCATATTTGTTGTCAAACTTAGATTTTGTAACAGAATCATTAATATTAATGGCAGGAATAGGTAAAGTACCATTGATTACTCTTTCGTAAAGTCGGTGTACACCAGTCGTAGTTTCTTCTGACAATCCTTTGATATTTCCAACTAACTCAGGGTAATTATCCAATACCATATTGGTTAAATCACCGCCATCATCCAATATCATATTTAAAGGTTGATTGTCTTTAAAGGCAAATAAAGTTTGCTCAATACACCAATCGAATTCTTCTTCGTTCATTCCTTTCCAAGCGTATACTGGTACACCTGCTTCTGCGATGGCTGCTGCTGCATGATCTTGAGTTGAAAATATGTTACATGAAGACCATGTTACTTCAGCTCCTAATTCCACTAATGTTTCTATTAAAACCGCAGTTTGAATAGTCATGTGTAAACAGCCTGCAATTCGGGCACCTTTAAGTGGTTGTTCGTTTTTATATTCTTCTCTTAAGGACATTAGCCCTGGCATCTCAGCCTCAGCTAATTTGATTTCCTTTCTTCCCCAATCGGCTTGGCTAATATCTTTTACCTTGTAGGGTAAACTCGTAGTTTGACTCATTTTAATAATTTTCAGCGAAAGTAAAATTTTAATAGTTGAAATCCAATACTTTAAACAAAGGATTGTAATTCGTTTAACTTTTTTAAAAAAAACTAGTAAAGCCGATGTGTATTTTTCCAGTCTTTAATAATGTGGGCTCACCAAAACTACTTCCCAATCCATAAACTAAGTTTAGTAGACCGTTGTTAAAACCTATAGTAGTACCTAACCCAATGCTTCTTATCCATCTATTTTCATACCCTTGTGTCAATTTTGTTTCTGTCCACGCCCAATCAGAAAAAATAAAAACACTGGACTCATTATCTAATAGGAAGTGAATTTCTGTATTTGAAATTCCGAATGAACTGACCCAAATGGATTCTTCATCAAAACCTCTTATGGAATTGTAACCACCTATTCTTTCTAGTTCATTTTCAAAAAGTTGTTCATTAACCGTGGTATTTAGTTTTAGTTGTTCTTTGATAGTGATTTTTTTATGAATTCTGAAGTGTTGTTGATAGAGAAAATTTAATTTGTAATTAGGTGTTCTAACTAACTCATCACTTGTGGTAAGCAGTGTTTGTTTGTTTCCGGTAAGTAATGACGAGTGAATTCTCCATCCATTAGTTGGATTAATGCTTTTATTAAGCTGGTTATGATCAATTAAAAAACCAAAACTTTTTGTAGCAGTATAATTGTAGTCAGATTGTTGAACATTCGTGGATTGATTTTGACTAAGTATTATGCCTATTCTATTTTGTGGGCCTTTACTGTAGCACAAATTTATTGACGCATCAAAGTTGAAAAATGATGAATCTTTTCTAATCATATTCAAACTCCCATCAAATTCAAAGGGAGATCCAAGAAGATAAGGAAGGTTAACAGATGAAATTAGATTTTGTGAGGCGTTAAACATCCTTCTCCATTTGAATTCAATTCTCTCTCCAGCATTAAAGTTGTTGTTCAGATTCAACATGATGTTTCCAGTAAATTGAATTTGTCCATTGTTGTCAGGTTGAATGCCTATGATTCCATTTGCATTGTTAAATGATTTGATTTTCACATAGGTGTATATTTTTGCCTTCCCATCCACAAACTCATAGGCTGGTGGCCTCAATGACTTCATGTAATTTAATTTTGAAATGTTATTTTCAATTTCCTTAATCTTTTGGTAATTAAACAAACTACCAGTTTTAATATCAATTAATCTTCTGAGAAGTTTGTATTGTTTGTTGTTAAGTTCAGGATTTATTAAAGTGTCAATTTTTACCAACGGACCTTTATCAATTCTTAACTTAAAATTTAATGTATTGGAATTAAAAACAGCTGAAGAGATATCTATATTGGCAAAAGGAAATCCACTGTCGTTAAAATCGTTTATTATTTTTTTAAATTCATTTGGGTAATCTTCAAGATGTAATTTTTCAAGCTGATTCAAATCGAATTTATTATTGCTTTTTTCTCCTTCTAATGTGGTGTTAATGTTTACTTTATAACCCTCATTAAGGTATGCAACATATTGATTCAATTCAAATTGGATGGAGTCAATAGTTGCATCGAAGTATCCTTGATTTATTAATTTCAGCCACTCCGATGTAGCTATCTTTTTGGCTTCACCAAAATTAGGATTAGCTTGTTTCTCTATTTTTACACTTTTATTTCTTAAGGAATGGTAATTAATTAAGATTTCGTTTGCTTTTTGAGCCTCATAGGAAACTATATAAAAGAAGATGAAAAATGCTGTAAGTATGTCGCTTTTTAAGTTTCCCAATTTATTTCTATTCCTTGAAATTGTTTTAAATATGCATTGGCTTTTGAAAAATGTTTACATCCAGAAAACCCTCTGTAACAGGACAGAGGCGAGGGGTGAGAAGTTTTTAATATCAAATGTTTTTCATTGTCAATTAATGCTTCTTTTTTTTGTGCTTTCGATCCCCAGAGCATAAATACAACATGTTTATTATGTTTTGAAATGAGATCTATTGTTTTATCAGTAATTTTTTCCCATCCTAAATTTTGATGTGAGTTTGGTAATCCCTTATCTACAGTTAAAATACTATTTAGCAAAAAAACACCTTGGTTTACCCAGCTCATCAAATTACCACAATCATTATTAACACCCATATCCTCTTTAATTTCTTTGAAAATATTAATCAACGAAGGAGGAAGTTTTTCATTGTTTTCAATGGAAAAACTTAATCCATGAGCCTGGCCGATACCATGATATGGATCTTGACCAAGTATCAATACTTTAGTTTGTTTGACTTCTAAATGATGGTATATTTTAAAAATTTGTTCAATTGGGGGGAGTAAATGATTTGTTTTTATGGAGTGATTTAATTTACTAAGAAGGGTCTCAAAACTGATTTGGTTAAGTTCTTCAATGAGTAATTCAAGCCAATTTAGGGGTATTAATTTTTCAATGTCAGATTTTGTTAACATGTTGTATGGTAAAAATAAAAATTAATGTTTTTTTTAACGCTTTATGTTTTTTAATACATTTGTTATTCAATTTGTTAATTATGAAAAGGACTTTATTGTTGGCACTTTCGTTTTTGTTCATCTTATCGTTACCATCTTGCTACTTATTCAAGCCTGTGCAAAAAACTTGCCCTGCATATAGTTCAATTCATAATTCCTCTAAGCAAATTGATCTCTTGTCCTTCGAGCTTAAACATGACTTGAACGAAAACAATTTTTAGTTATTACTTTTTGTTAAACTAAATTTATTTACTAGATAATTCCATATTTTTGTATTGTATGGGATATACTCGAGTTATACTACATATTCTATTTAACTTTTCGATAGTTGTTTGTTCTTACAGTCAATTACCTCAGGAAGAATCCCTTCAAGTACGAGTATCTAAGGAGGTTTGGTTGGGTGCCGTTGTTCACTCTAACGGTTTTGGAGTAAACTTAGATGTAGCCAAATTTAAAACATACAAGAAAAAAAACCTATTGCATGTTGAACTAGTTAACATGAAGCATCCAAAAGAATACAAAATGCTCGGTTTCGGTGATGAAAGTGCAAAAAAATATGTCTATGGTAAGTTAAATTATTTAAATATTATTCGTTTCGGCACTGGAAGAAGAAAATTATTATTTGAAAAATTTAGAAGTAACGGAGTTCAATTTGCACTCAATACCAGTGCGGGATTTTCTTTAGCTTGTTTAAGGCCTGTGTATCTTCAAGTATATAAAAGAGATTATAATGGTGTACCTATTGCTGTTGTTCCGGAAAGATATGAACCATCAGAACACGGCTATTATGATATTTACGGCAGAGGGCCTCGTTTTAGAGGGTTGTTTGAATACCAATTTCAACCTGGAGTTTTTATAAGAGCTGGATTGGAGGCAGACTATTCTGTGGCTCCGGAGCTAATTCAAAATATTGAATTAGGAATTGCTGTTGATGGTTTTTTAAATCAGGTTGAAATTATGGCCAACAATGACCCCGCGTTTTATTACATCACCTTATATTTGAACTTTTCATTGGGAAATAAATTTTATTAGAAAATGTCAGAATCCAACGTTTTAGAAAAACCGAAAAAACCTAGTTGGCTTAAGGTTAAGCTTCCTACAGGAGAGTCCTATAAGAAAGTTAGAAACTTGGTTTCGGAACATAAACTTCATACCATTTGCGAAAGCGGTAATTGCCCAAATATGGGTGAGTGTTGGGGTGCTGGTACTGCAACTTTCATGATCTTAGGCAATGTTTGTACAAGATCTTGCGATTTTTGTGCAGTATCAACAGGAAAGCCAGAAGAGGTAGACGTTTTTGAACCTGCTAGAGTTGCAAATTCTGTTAAGCTGATGAATGTTAAGCATGCCGTTATAACATCAGTTGATCGGGATGATTTGCAAGATGGAGGTGCAGATATGTGGGTTAAAACAGTAAGTGCGATTCGAAGAAAGTCACCTGACACCACATTAGAAACTTTAATACCCGACTTTGCTGGGAAGTGGGAAAACCTTCAAAGAATAATAGAAGTTGCTCCAGAAATTGTTTCTCATAACATTGAAACCGTAAGAAGGTTAACTAAAAAAATTAGAATTCAAGCCAAATACAATCGAAGCTTGGAACTATTATTGAGACTCAAAAAAGGTGGAATGAAGACTAAGTCTGGTCTTATGCTTGGTTTAGGAGAAACAGAAGAGGAAGTGATCGAAACTATGCAAGACTTAAGATCTGTTGAGGTAGATATTTTGACATTGGGCCAATACCTTCAACCTACTCCAAAGCATGCTGAGGTAAAAGATTTCATTACTCCAGAAAAATTTGATGAATACCAAAAACTAGGCCTAGAGATGGGCTTTAGATTTGTAGAAAGTGGTCCTCTGGTTAGATCTAGCTATCATGCTGAAAAACATCTCTTTTAACATTTATTTAATATTTTATTTTAAACAATTATTTGGTTAATTCAATAATTCGTATTTTCGAAATGTAAAAGCGAAATTAAAAAAGAATGAAAAAATTATATTTCTTACTCCCATTAACAGTTGCAATTGCTTCTGTTTTCTTTATCAAAAATCATACAACAATTGAAAATAGTAGATCTTATTTTCACAAATCTCAAAAAGTGGTTGATAAACAATATACAGCCAATGAAGCATTGGAATTTCGAAAGATGCTTTACAAAGATGCCATCACTGGAAAAATAGAATTACAAAAACTAGCTGATGCAAAAGATCAGGTAAAACAAATGATGCTTGCCAAGTCAACAGCTCTGTCTTTTGTAGAAGAAGGTCCCGATAATATTGGCGGAAGAACAAGAGGTTTAGCTATTCATCCTGATGACGATAATGTGATGTTTGCAGGTTCAGTTTCTGGTGGCCTTTTTGTAACTAGAAATAAAGGTACGAATTGGGAAAGAGTTCAGGAATTTGATGATGCAATGCAAAATAGTGCAAATGGTACTGGCTCATTGGGTGTTTCGTCTATTACTATTACGCCTGGTGGTGCTCTGTATGTAGCTACCGGAGGTTCAGCTTACGAAGGTAATTTTAGCTATGAAGGTTCTGCAAATATTAGCGGAGATGGTATTTGGTACAGCATGTCTACTACAAATTTTAATTTTCAGCAGCTTCCTGGAACCAATAATAAAGATGTGTTGAAAGTTATCTCCGATCCGATTGCCGACAACAAGATTTATTTCACAGGGGTGAGCATAGGTCTAAATGAATCATCCAACTACCAATCTTCGCAAAGTGTCTCCGGCATATCGGCCACTGCCACAATCGGTGACGTGAAAATCTCTGAGGATGGTCAACACATTGTGGTTGGTGTAAGCCAAGGAGGTATCAGAACTTGGGTCAGCCATGATGCAGGTTCTACTTTTACTGATATGCATGCAAATGGTTCTCTACAAGGTTTTGGATTTATTCGAGGTGAATACTCAATTTCTCAAGATAAAAATGATGGTAAATATGTGATGTATGCCCTTTTTGCTAATACCGTAAGTCAACTTGGTGGTGTTTACAGATCTATTGATAACGGTGACAATTGGTGCCAGATTGCGCCTCAAGCTACCGCATCATTTGCCCCATTGACATCTAGAAGCGGACAAGGTTGGTATGATTTGGTTATTTTATCATCAGCTGATGGGGAAATGTGTACCTTGGGAGGTATCGATCTTTGGGACTGGATGCATACACCTGGTGCAACAACTTGCGATAATGGTCAATGGTACAGAGCATCCAATTGGGCTGCTTCTCCTACTTCACCAAATTATATCCATGCTGATAACCACCGGTTAACCTATAATAGTGCTGGTGAAATGATTGTGGGTAATGATGGTGGTGTGCAAGTAAGAACAGGGTTTGGTAATTATCCTATTAATAAAGGTTATAATGTAACTCAATTTTATTCAATGGCTTTTGGTGGATTAGGTGCCGTAATTGCTGGCGCTCAGGATAACGGAACATTGTACAAAGATAACTCTCTCCCATGGAAAAAAGAATTTAATGAAGTTAGTGGTGGTGATGGATTTGAATGTGAAATTTCATATTTAGACCCTTCTGGATTAATTGCAACCGTGTATAACGGTGCGATTAGACGTTCAGACAACAATGGAACTTCAATGGGAACGGTAAGCATTACATGTTCTGCTGGACCAGGAGAGCCAGGGTGCGCCCCCTTCTATAACGCCATTGCATTAATGGAAAATCCTGAAGACTTGCAATCTAGAGATTCAGTTCAGTTTTGGCCACCAGATACCAATTCATTATCCGCCGGTGATACCATAACCTATTTTAGTGATAATTTTGGAATGCCATTGCAACATGTGTTAACACACGATGTTAATGTATATGATACTTCTATCATAATTAATGGTAACCCTCAATCTTTTGTAACCCGAAAAGATACCATTGTCCTCCCTGATATAGTACAATCTTACTTTGTTACTCAATGGGATAATTCAGTTTTTATAACTAGAGATATTTGGAGATTTTCTAAACCAACTGAGTGGTGGAGGCTACACGCTGGTTCATCTAGTTTTAAGAGTTTTGAAATATCACATGATATGAATTATGTTTGGTGCGGTACCACTAATGGCCAATTAATTAGGGTGTCAGGGCTATCTAATGTCTATACCGCAGAGGGTGCTGATTTAGATTTGAAACCTAAAGCTACTGATTCATTGATTTTAATTTCAACTGGGAATATTGTCACTGGGTCATTAATATCTCAGATTGATTTTGAAAATGATGCAAACCTTTATACTTGGTTAGATGGGAGACCTGTTGAATACAACATTAGTGTAAAAACAGTAGGATCTTTCGCAAACGTAGTTACTGATATTTCAGTCGACCCAGCAGATCCTAACAAAGTTTGTGTAACAACTGCCGGTACAAGTGGAAATCATGTATTCTTCTCAACTAATGCTACTGCATCTAATCCATCATTTATTGCTATAGACGGGAATCTACCTGACATGCCAGTTTTTGGTAGCGTTCTAGAAAGAGACCCATCCACGGATGTAATTATAATTGGTACAGAATATGGTGTTTTCACCACGGACAACCCTGTTGGTACTTCAACTACCTGGACGCCTTGTAATGATGAAATTGGTCCTATTCCTGTTTTTGATGTTCAACAACAGTGGAGAGACTGGGAAGAAGGGTTTGATTCTATAAGAAGATTTAGAAGAGTGGAAAACCCTGGTGCTATTTATGCCTGTACGCATGGACGTGGTGTTTGGAGAGCTGATAATTTACTATCCGATCAAAATCAAGATGAAAATCAGATTTCTCTTAATCCAATATCACTAACTGTTTTTCCAAATCCAGCATCAAGTGTGGTAAATGTGAGTTTTGTTGGCCCCGTAAATGAGGAAATATCGTTGGATATTTATGATTTAAACGGTAGAAAAATCAATTCCATTATCGATAATGAGATTTCTAATGGCAAATTTTATAACATTACGTTAGATGTGACATCATATCCTCTTGGTACTTACCTAGTCGTCATGACTTCTAATTCTGCAAATAAAGTATCTAAGTTCATTAAGTATTAACTAATTACGAAGGAACATACGATATTATTATGTAGTTTGCTCAGATAGTGTATATTTGACACTTATAAAACCTTTTTTATGAGTAAACTTGGAATTGGTATAAATGGTTTTGGTCGAATCGGTAGGATGGTTCTTCGTGCAACTCTTCAAAGAACTGATTTTGAAATTAGAGCCATTAACGATTTATTAGATGTAGATCATCTAGTCTATCTGTTAAAGTATGATTCTGTCCACGGTAATGTTGATGCTGAAATACATTCGGGAAGCGATTACATTTCAGTTAATGGAAATAAAATCTCCATCTTTTCAGAAAAAGATCCAGCTAAAATAGATTGGACATCAGTAGGTGTATCCACTGTGGTAGAATGTACAGGCCTGTTTACAGCAAGAGATGATGCTGCATTGCATTTAACAGGAGATGTTAAGAATGTGATCATATCTGCTCCTTCAAAAGATGCTCCGATGTTTGTGATGGGTGTTAATCATGAAAAAATCAATATAAATGACAAAGTGGTTTCTAACGCTTCCTGCACCACGAATTGCCTTGCACCTGCAGTAAAAGTTCTGCATGACAATTTTGAGGTAAAAGAAGCCCTTATGACTACGGTTCACGCTGCTACTGCTACCCAGTTTACAGTAGACGGTCCGTCTAGAAAAAATTATAGATTAGGCAGAAGTGCACTTAATAATATTATTCCAACTTCTACAGGAGCTGCAAAAGCAGTAACTAAAGTAATTCCAAGTTTAGAAGGTAAGATAACTGGAATGGCTTTTAGGATACCTACAGCTAACGTATCTGTGGTAGATTTGACGGTAAAGTTAGGTATTTCGACTTCATATCAAGATATCATGAATGCATTTGAGTTTGCTTCAAATAATGAATTAAAGGGTATTCTTGGATTTACAAATGACAATGTGGTATCACAAGATTTTGTAGGTGACCCAAGAACATCCATTGTTGATGCAGGTGCGGGAATCGAATTAAACGATACATTCTTCAAATTGATAATTTGGTATGATAACGAAGCAGGATATTCTAATAAGTTATTAGATATGGCCTTACACATCAATAATCTCTAGATATTAAATTGTTCTAGTTTTACTTCTTCATCTTCCAATATGGCATAGGTGTTGTGATGAATCCAATCACCTAAATTTATGTAAACTGAGCTGCTATTTAATTTAAATTCTATAGGTAAATGACGGTGTCCAAAAATAAAGTAGTCAATATTATTTTCTTTTAGTTTTTCTTTGGCATAAATTATGAGCCATTCTTTATCTTCGCCAAGGAAAGATAATTCACCAAGCATTTCCTTTTCTCGACTTTTTTTTGACCAATAGTGTGCAATACTAAAAGAAAAATTGGAGTGCAGCCTAGCAAATAACCATTGACATATTCTATTTGAGAAAAAACGTTTTACAAATTTATATTTTCTATCTCCAGGACCAAGACCATCTCCGTGACCGATCAAAAAAGTTTTTCCATTGATTTCCTTCAACATGGGTTCCCTGTGGATAGTAATGTTAAATTCATCTTTCAAGTAATTAAACATCCACATATCATGATTTCCTGTGAAAAAATGAACTATTACTCCATTATCAACTAATTCACCAATTTTCCCTAGAAAACGTATACACCCTTTAGGAATAGTGTATTTATACTCAAACCAAAAATCAAATATATCACCAACTAGATAGATTTCTTTTGCATCATGTTTAATACTATCCAACCAAGAAATAATTTTGAGTTCTCTTTTTCTGCTTTCTTCGTTATTGGGTATACCTAAATGAAAGTCTGAAGCGAAATATATTTTCTTTTTTTTAGTCAAGGTTTTATTTCCTTTTTGATTAAAAATGGGTTTAAAGATTTGAAATTAAAAATAAAGTTGATGCGTTGAAAAAATGATAGTTCATTTACTGCAACAGCATTTGTTAAATTTCTAGAACTACCTATATTTTCAGAGTACATTAATGGAGCGTAAATTTCTAGTATGGGTTTGTTATTAATCTGAATTAATGTTGCCTTAAGTCCCGCATTATAGGATAAGATGTGGTTAGTGGTCCAAGAACTTATATTGGCCATAAATAAAGGTTCGTCATAGTACGCAAGGTCCAAAAATAAACCAAACGGTAAACCTGGTATATCGGTATTAATATTTGTACTTAATAACCAATCATCTGATTTTCCTGCTAAACTATTTACTTTGAATCCTCCATAAGTATTGGTATTTTGCTGGGAAAGTGTGTTTTCAAAATTATTGACATTTCGTCCTAAAAATATGTGATCATATAAATAATCGGTGCTGCCTTGAATTCCTCTTAGATAGAAACAAAATTCATTACCTATGTTTTGATAAAAATGATAGCCTCCATAAAGTCTAATATTTAGTTTATCCCTTTTTTTATTGTATACATAGGTTAAATTGGAAGTTAATTGAACATTGTTTACCAATGAACGAGATTCATCAAGACCATAAACATAGCTCAAACGTAAATTCTTTGGTTTTAAAAATTGTTTATTACTTATAAGGTAATCTATTGTTCCATAATATCGAGTAGTTCGTTCAGTAGTTGGAGGGTCAATAAACAAACCAGAAGGTATGTATTGGTCTATTTTAAGTGCCCTAATTTTAATTGACTGACTAGGTGAAGATCTTAAACTATTACTTTTAATTCTAAAATCTGAAGATAGTTCTTGTTTTATCCATCTATCCAAATTTGGAATTTGCTCAAATTTGGAATAGTAGCTTTGTATATGGTATGCTAGACTTATTCTTGGAATAAAGCTGTTTGTATTTATATTTTTAGTGAAGCTTCCACTACCTACAATTTGTCTACTACCAAAGGCATACATAGGATTTAGCATCCATTCGTTTTTCTTTTCTTTTATTCCCGTGTTATAAAAAGCTATTCCCAACATGGCTTTATCATGAAAATTCCAACCAATAGTTGGTGTAAAATGTACTTGATTCTTATAATTAGACTTAATGTTGTAGGGTAATATTTTAAATGAAATAGGCTTTACGTTTTTGGCAATACCCTCTGTTCTATATACATGATTTTGGAAATTAAAATCGGTGGTATTCATGTTAATATCTAATCCAAAGTGAGTAGGTGATTTTTTAGATGTTATGATAAAAGAAGTGTCTTTTTTAAAACCCTCTATCCAGGTTTGATCAACTGCGTTCAGTGTATCACCTTTGATAAGTTGAACAATATTGGTAGGTCCAGGGATTCCTTTTTTGTTTTTTAAACTGACTAGGTATTGTGTTTCATTTATTTTTTTAACCCTTTTTATTTGATAATCTACTTTATCAGTGGTATTCACATAATCATCAAAAAACCAGGATAAGTTCTTGTTGCTTTTTAATGAAAATACTTCTGCAATATCTTTGGGTTTGGGATGCTTAAATTTCCATTTATCAAAGTAAGTGTGCATACAATTATCAAAAAGTTCTTCGCCTAAATAATCTTTTAAATAATGAAAACCAATTCCTGTTTTTGAATATACAATTCCACCATAATTCATAGACGTAAATTTGGGTGAACCCATTTGCATTGGTTGATCATAATTTCTACTTGCATTAAATTGATAACTAATACGATGTACATCTTTATGTTGTATATCCAAGTTTATTTTACTCTCGCCAAGGG
>CACAYQ010000042.1 GCA_902536695.1 uncultured Bacteroidota bacterium
GGCAGTACTGGAGAGTTGATACCACCACTAAAAAGGACCAATGAAATTAGCGATGTGGTACATACAAATAAATAGCTATTAGAAATGGTGGATAATTTTATAGAGGTTCTAAATAATAATAGACACCCTATAATTAGTATGGTGGTTGCTATTAAAAGCAACGAACTCATTTTATAATCGATAAAATAAAATATACAACCGTAAAATATTGTTACGTAAATGGTTGATAAAAAACTTTTAGCCACAAATTCAATGTAGTTCTTTTCATACCCATTTTTGAAAGCATAATTTCCTAAAAGTAATTGTACATATAGGTTGTGATAGGCTAATAACCGAATAAAACGAATTTTTATAATTGACAAGACTTTGATGAATGACCTATTTTTAATGATAAACGTTTACTTAGTCTAAATTAACTAAAAATAGTCTATAATCGTAGTAAAATTGTAGTAAATTGGGATCCATACTCCCCGAAGATGCCAAATCCTGGGAATCCAAAACGCAAAAGTTTAAAAACTTACAAGAGGAATGGAAAAAAGCAGGGCCTGTTGCTAAAAATATAAGTGATGAAGTATGGAATGAGTTTCGTTCCCATTTTGACGTCTTCTTTGAAAAACGCAACTCATTTTTAAATACGGAAAAGAAAAAGTGGAAAGCCAACGCAGATGCGAAACAAGCCATTGTTGACAAGGCCAAAGAATTAGTAGAAAATATTGCGGAAAATAGCAATCCACAACTCATCAAGCAACTGCAGGGAGAATGGAAAAAGATTGGTCACGCAGGTCGTTTTGCAGAGCAAAAATTATGGAAAAAATTCAGGCAACAGTGTGATTCCTTTTTTGATCAAAAAAATGCATCAAGGAACGCCCTATTTGAAGAAGAGAAAAGCAATTTAGCCCTTAAAAAGAAACTCATCAAGACATTTACAGCTAAGAAAGAAGCGGCTTTTGAGGGGTTAACCTCTTTCATTGACGAATTTCAAAAAATTGGTGGTGTACCCAAAAAGGATACGGTGTCTGTTATGAAAAATTTTGAAGCTGCTGTTAAAAATAGTATGGATAAAAATAAATTCTCAGATGAACAACGTCACCAAATTCAAAAAGCAATTAAATCTTCTCTGCTCAACAATTCCTCAGATCCTGATAAAGCCTTTATCCAAGAGAAAAGTCGTATCAGCAAATTAATTGATAAAGCCCTAAAAGAAACGTCTCAGCTGGAAAATAATCTTAATTTTTTCTCGTCTAGCAAAGGAAGCAGCATGTTGGATCAATTTCAACAGCAAATTGACCAAAATAAAAAGCAAATTGACCATTGGCGAGAAGAACTTAAAAAGTTAAGAGACGCTTATCGTCAAAAATAATTCTACCTTTCCTTTTATTATGAATAAAACTGAACTGAAAGAGCTTGAAATGCCACTAATTACCGATGATGCGGTTGTACTTGGTTTATTGATTTCCTGCCTCGCTCTTATCTTTTACACCTCCAATCTAAAATCGCTCAAGGGATTTTACAAGTTTGTACCTGCCCTTTTACTGTGTTATCTACTTCCCTCTCTACTGAGCACATTTGGTGTGATATCTCCCAAAGTATCAGGACTATGGCCCGTAGCTAAAAACTATTTTTTACCTGCTTCATTAATTTTAATGACCCTAAGTACGGATTTAAAAGGAATTGTTCGACTTGGACCCAAGGCATTGATCATGTTTTTTACTGCCACGGTGGGTATTGTAGTTGGAGGTCCCATTGCTATTCTTATTACAGCTCTCTTCTCCCCTGAAACAGTTGGTGGATTGGACTTTGATGCCGCTTGGAGAGGATTAGCTACCCTAGCTGGAAGCTGGATTGGAGGAGGTGCAAATCAAACGGCTATGTTGGAGCTTTATCAATATAATCCTTCAAAATATGGAGCAATGATCACCGTAGATATTGTAGTAGCTAACATTTGGATGGCTTTAATTCTATTGGGAGCAGGAAAGTCAGCTAAAATTGACCGTTGGCTTAAAGCAGATTCTAGTGCTATTGATGACTTGAAAGATAAAATGGAAAACTACAGCAGTACGGTAGAAAAAAACACCACATTTCAGGACCTCATTAAAATTGCAGCCATTGCTTTGGGAGGCGTAGGGTTATCGCATTTCTTTGGTAGTTTCTTGGTGAAAATAGGAGATGTTATCCCCTACTTTGCCGATACGGTACTCACCAGTCATTTCTTTTGGGTTGTAGTTATCGCCACCACCTTTGGGTTATCCTTGTCTTTTTCAAAACTCAGATCGCTAGAGGGCGCTGGTGCTTCCAAAATTGGAAGTGTATTTATCTATTTACTGGTAGCGATTATCGGGATGAAAATGGATATTACTAAAGCACTAGAAGAACCGTTACTCATTGTCGTGGGCTTAATTTGGATGGCTTTTCATGTAGGACTACTATTTTCTGTAGCCAAACTAATTAAAGCTCCTTTTTTCTTTTTAGCGGTAGGAAGTAAAGCCAATGTTGGAGGTGCTGCATCAGCTCCAGTAGTTGCATCAGCATTTCATCCTAGCCTTGCACCAGTAGGCGTATTATTAGCTGTTTTGGGTTATGCGCTTGGCACCTATGGAGCCATTATTTGTGCCACATTAATGGAAATGGCTAGTCCATAATTTTATCTAATTTTTATTTACTAAAATAAACCATGTATAAATTCATCTTAAGGTTGTTTGGTTGGAAGATTAATCCTGAAATTCCAAAGGAATATGATAGGTGTGTACTTATTGGCGCACCTCACACAAGTAACTGGGATTTTCTTTTTTCGGTATTGTCTTTTAAGGCGTTAAAAATCCCTTACAAATTCACCATCAAAAAACAATGGTTTCGTTTTCCATTTAATCTCATTATTAAACCAATAGGTGGTTTACCTATTGACACCAAAGGTAATTCTCAAAAAGGAATCAGTAATGTAGATACCATGGCTAGTTTTTTCAGCTTAAAAGAAAAGTTTGTCATGGCTATCACACCAGAAGGAACAAGGTCATTAAAAAAAGAATGGAAAAGTGGATTTTATCATGTAGCCAAGAAAGCCAATGTGCCCATCTGCTTAGCTTATCTTGATTATAAAAATAAAATCGCTGGTGTAGGTAAGGTTATTTTCCCAACCGACAACATGGCTGCAGACATGAAAGTGATTATGGATTTCTACAAAGAAATTGTAGCTAAATTTCCTCACAATTTTAGTACTGATTTACGTTATTCCTAAGTTGTTTTTTTGATAAAACTTACTCATGCAAATAACATGAGGAAAGCTCACACATGACAGAAAAACTAAAAAGAGTGCTGCATTTACTTCTAAGCTGTTTTCAAGTTTTACAAAAAGTAACCAATACAACAAGATAGCCCCTAAATTAAACGGTAAGGCTTGAGTATACATTTTTAGGTGTGACCACTTTAAATTAGATTTTAAATTATACCAACCTGTTAGGCTGTGGTAAAAGATAAAATAAAGACCAAATGCAACCAGTAACCCTAGGTTTTGAGCAAGCATTAAAAAAGAAATCAAACCAAGCCAATTCCATTTTTTGTAGACCATGGCAACAACAGTTGGCCATATCAACAAAGCATATGACCAAGTATCAATATCGTTAACCATTGGAAGGGGTTGAACTCCAATTATAGAAAGGATGTAATTGAATTCATTGAAATGTGTACCAAATAAAAAAGCAAGAAGAGATACTCCCCAACCAAAAGCTAATAAAGGATTTGAAAATCCCCAGTTTTTAACGTCTGTTTGACCGAAATGCCATGCAGAATAAAGCAGAAATATCAGTAAACCAGCAGTAGGAAAAACATACCAAACTAGGAATATTGGAAGCATTAGTCCTAAATAGGAAAAGATGAACTTAATAGTTACTTTTTTTTCAGCAAACAATCCTTCTGTGAGGTGATCTAACGCACCATGAGGAATGCCAACCAGCAATAGTCCTGAGACCAAGACATACACATCAAATGAACTGAAAAATACTTGTTTATCACTAAAATGATCATGTCCCATCAGGGCATACAGCCACATGAATAATAAAGGTAAAACCCATTTCATTTTCCAAAAAAGCCATACTGCTGTTGCTTTTAAAAATGAACCTATTTGAAGTTGAGTAAACATGGATAAGTCTTCTCCAAAAGAAGATTTTTCATCCAAAAATTTTAATACAAAATTGGGAGAACGCACTTTGAATAAACGTTCAAATATGGGCTTACCTTTTAAGGGCCAAAGCGTTAAAATAATAAGTAATAATTGATCATAAAATAAAAAACGAGGATTGGCCTTAAATGAGACGTTATTCAGCTTTCTGTTAGCACATATTTGCTTAGCATGCTTATGCATATTTTTAAATGCATATCCCGTACTTGGTTTCACACTTCCACCCCTTGTACCTATATTAACCCACTTATCTTTTTTACTTTTTTTAGGCAATAAAGAGCTCATGGGAATTACACCATGTTCGTGATCTAGTATAGAATATTCCCCATACTGCTCAAGGATATATTCATTCAATATTTTTTTAGCTTCCCCTTTTTTTACCAATAACTTTCCAAAACGTGTTAACTCTACTAAACCAGTATGTTGATCATATGGAAGTATATAAATAAACTGTGTTGATTTTTGTTGATTCACCCGAAAATCCATCATATGATACACTTCCCGATCAAACTGAGAAGATTTTAATTCAATTTTTAGCCCATAAAAAGACTGTGAAATGTAATATGGATTATTCTTGATCTTACTAAAATCTGGAGGTCTACTATCAAATATCCAATCACTGCTAATTTGCTGTTTTTCAGTGGAAATTTGATAGGCATCTTGTTTGATGATTTTTTCCACTTTTCCAGCCACCATTTCAATGTTAAACTTATCTACTATAGCACGAGTAGCATCATATAAGTCCAGGCTATTAATATGGTAGTATTGAAGAGGACCAATCGGGGTTTTTTGGTTGTTGTTGATTTGAATGTGTGTCCAGTGATGGCTAATTAAGTCCTGATGATCCAGTAAAATATCATCCTCTTTATGGGCCCAAAAACAAAACGTTTTGTCGTTTTCTTTTTTAGTACTTGGATCAATTATTGCAACACGACAATCACTCAACAGATCATGTTTTTCCATCTCTTTTAGTAGAAGGCAAGTACTGGCACCCCAACCTGCAAAGACAATATCGAAATGTGAATGGTGAATGGGCATAGAATTTGATAAACAAGATACACATTATTGTATTACTCCTCACATGAATGTAATTGAATATATTTGAGAAAATTTAATTATGAGATTTCCCTTTTTATTTTTCACTCTATTTTTAGTAATTACATCTCTTTTTAGCCAGGAAGCAAGAAAAGAATTGACGCTAAAAGATGCTGTTCTTGGATATTACAAAGGACTCTACCCAGATAATTTATATGGATTAGATTGGACTTCAACGAATTCATTATATAAAAAAGAAAAAGATGCCCTTGTTCTTTATCAACCTACCAAAAAAGGAACCAAAAAGCTTTACAGTAAAGATTTAAAGATCAATACGGATTTAGCTAAAATAAGAAGATTAACTTTTGAAAATGATAAGTCATTACATTATGTACAACAAGGTGAATGCTATGCTAAAACGAAAAATGGTGAAATCACTTTTAGCTACCCCAAAAAGGCAGAAAATCTTACCCTAAGTCCAACAAAGAAACAACTTGCTTACACCATAAAAAATAATCTATATCTAGCTCATTCATTGGATTCTGCAGAAGCCATCACCAAACATGTAGATCCAAATTTTGTGGCTGGTCAATCCATTCATCGAAATGAATTTGGAATTAAAAATGGTATTTTTTGGAGTAACAATGGGGAGATAGTGGCCTTTTATGAAAAGGATGAAACCGATGTCCATGATTACCCTTTACTCGACATCAATCAAACCCCTGGATCATTAAAGTCTGTTAAATACCCTATGGCCGGACAGAATAGTGAATACGGTAAAGTAGGTGTCTATAATACTAAGAAAAAAACACTTATTTACCTTCAACCCGTTCATGAAAAAGATGATTATGTGACCAATCTTACTTGGTGTCCGGACGATCGGTTTATTTACATAGCTGAGCTTAATAGAGATCAAAATCACATGAAGTGGGCTCAATACGATGTAAACACTGGAAAACGAATTAAAACCATCTTTGAAGAAAAAAACAATAATTGGGTAGAACCTGAGTATCCTTTATATTTTATACCTGAAAAAAATGATGAATTCATCACGTTTAGTGAACGCGATGGGTTTATGAATTTATATCATTACAATACGAATGGTAAGCTTCTTAATCAAATTACAAAAAACCAATGGGTAACCACTGCTTTATTAGCTGTAATGGAAAACGTCTTATACTTTCAAGGCACAGGAGAAGATCCAAGAGAATTACATACTTATTCCATTCATTTAGATGGAACCAGATTACGAAAAATCACCTCTAAACCAGGCGTGCATCAAACTAAACTAAGTCCAAATGGTCGTTATCTTCTAGACCAATTCTCTAATTTAGAAAATCCGGGAACTTCGCAAGTAATTGATATCAAAACCGAAAAGGTAAATGTGTTAAACCAAGCCAAAAACCCACTTTCTGATTATGCCATTGGACACACCATTTTTAACCAAATTAAATCAACAGATGGCGATGTATTGTATTCTAGATTGATCACTCCAAACCAATTTGATTCTTCCAACACTTATCCTGTTTTGATTTATGTGTATGGAGGTCCTCATGCTCAACTAGTGACCAATAGCTGGTTAGGTGGAGCGAGTTTGTGGATGCATTGGATGGCTAATCAAGGATATCTCATTTATACGCTGGACGGAAGAGGTTCTGCGAACAGAGGATTTGAATTTGAAAGTGCCATTTTTAGAAATTTAGGACAATTAGAGATGAAGGACCAAATAGAAGGAGTAAAATTTCTTAAAAAGAAGGCCTACGTAGACTCAGAGAAGATAGCAGTACATGGATGGAGTTATGGTGGTTTTATGACAACTTCATTATTGACTAATTATGAAGACGTTTTCACCTGTGGTGTGGCAGGAGGTCCAGTGATAGACTGGAAATGGTATGAGGTCATGTATGGCGAAAGATATATGGACCAACCTCAAGACAACCCAGATGGATATGCAAAAACCAGTCTACTTCAAAAAGCAAAAGAACTAAAGGATCCCTTACTTTTAATCCATGGCACATCAGATGATGTGGTAGTAATGCAACATAATCTTTCGTTTGTTAAAGCCTGTGTGGAAGCAGGAGTTCAAGTGGACTTTTTCCCTTACCCTATGCATAAACATAATGTGAGAGGTAAGGACCGAGTTCATTTGATGCAAAAAGTGTTAAATTATATAATTGCTAATAACAAATAATTTTATCTTCGGGACCATGTTGGTTAAAATGCTTACAAAAAATCTATTTAGGCTGGTTTTACTAATTTCTTTAAGTACGCATTTGTACGGACAAACAGGCACCATTAGAGGTACAGTTTACGAAAAAGAATCTGGAGAGCCATCTTTCGGCACTAATGTAAAGATTAAAGGCACTGGAATCGGTTCATCGACAGACATCAATGGCTTTTATCAAATCAACAAATTACAACCGGGTAAAATAACGCTTGAAGTATCCAATATTGAATTCAACACCATCGAATATATTGTTGAAATAGTAGCTAATAAAATTAAGACACAAAATTTTTTCATGGAGGAGAAAGACGAAATCCTTGATGAATTTGAGTACAGTGCAGAGGCAGCAGAAAGAAAAACAGAAGTCAAAATGTCTGTTATTAAAGCTACACCTAGAGATATGGCTCATGTAGTGGCCATTGGTGGTGAACCCGATTTTGCTCAATATCTTCAAACTACACCAGGTGTAGTTACTACTGGTGACCAAGGTGGGCAAATGTATATTAGAGGTGGATCACCCATTCAAAATAAAGTTCTTCTAGATGGTATGACCATTTACAATCCATTCCATTCTATTGGATTCTTTTCTGTTTTTGATACAGATATCATTAGAAGTGCAGATATATACACCGGAGGCTTTTCTGCAGTTTACGGAGGTAGGATCTCCTCTATTATGGATATCACTACCATTGACGGCAATAAAAAAAGACACGCAGGAAAAATTTCTGTCAATCCATTCGGATCTAAATTCAAGATGGAGGGTCCTATTAAAAAACTAGACGAAAATAACATTGGGAATACGGCATCTTACATTTTTTCTGGAAAAACATCTTACCTAGAACAAACCTCAAAACTGCTATATAATTACATTGATACCAACGGACTACCCTTTAATTTTACTGATCTTTTTGGTAAGTTGTCTTTTAATACTGCTAACGGTAGTAAAATCAACTTTTTTGGCTTTAACTACAACGATCGTGTAAGATACAAAGCCGTATCGGATTTGAATTGGGACTCTTGGGGTGTTGGATCTAACTTTGTTATTGTTCCCTCTAGTTCAACTATGCTGATATTAGGAAGGTTTAACATAAGTGACTACAAAATTTCATTAACAGAGAAAGACCCTGTAACAGGAGGTAATTTATCACCTAGAACAAGTAGAATTAACGGATTTAACTTTGGGTTTGATTTTAAATACTTCCTAAGAGAAAACGAGATCAAGTATGGAATTGACATTAATGGTTTTGCTACCGAATTTGATTTCTTCAATAGTGTGGGCAGACAAATTGAACAGAATCAAAATACGACAGAACTCGCAGGATATATTGATAGCAAAATCATCACGGGGTTATTGGTTATTAACCCAAGCTTCAGAGCTCAATATTATGCCTCACTCAGAAATTTTTCTCCAGAGCCTAGACTAGGAATCAAGTATAATGTTTCTGAAAAATTTCGATTAAAAGGAGCCACAGGGCTGTATTCTCAAAACTTAATTTCTGCTAACTCTGATCGCGATGTAGTTAATTTATTTTATGGTTTCCTTTCTGGACCTGATAACTTACAAGATTCCATTACCCTATCAAGTGGAGAAAGAGTGAAAAGAACACATAATCTTCAAAAAGCAACACACGCTATTTTTGGTGGAGAACTTGATATTTCAAGAAATTTTACTCTGAATGTAGAAGGTTACTACAAGTGGTTTAACCAGTTATCAAACATCAATCGTAACAAGCTTTACAATGATGACATTAATTCCTACACCATTCCAGATGAGCTGAAAAAAGATTTTATCATAGAGTCTGGTGATGCTTACGGAGTAGATGTCGTACTTAAATATAAAGGTGAAAAAACCTATCTCTGGGCTGTATACTCGCTAGGTAAAGTTACTCGTTGGGACGGCTTAAGAGAATATTCTCCTCTTTTTGATCGAAGACACAACATCAACTTAGTAGGTACAAAAACATTTGGTAAAGATAATGATTGGGAGATGAATGTAAGGTGGAACTTTGGAAGCGGATTACCTTTTACACAAACTCAAGGTTATTATCATTCCATAGATTATTCGCAAGGAATTAATACGGATATTACAACCATTAATTCAAATGACTTAGAAATCATATATGCCGATTTAAATCAAGGTAGACTTTCCGCCTATCACCGCCTTGACCTTGCTATTAAAAAACATATCGAGTTTAATAAAACAACTACCCTTGATATTACAGCCAGTGTTACCAATCTGTATAACCGGCAAAATATTTTTTATGTAGATCGGGTTACTACAGATAAAGTGTACCAACTTCCACTCCTTCCAAGTCTTGGTGTTAGCTTTAAATTTTAATGCATTTTTTTCCATATCGTTTAAATTCAGTAACTTTGATTCCCGTATTTAAATCAACTACAATACGGCATGTCATCAAAAACAAAATACATCTTTGTAACTGGAGGTGTTACTTCTTCATTAGGTAAAGGGATTATATCGGCTTCATTGGCCAAGTTACTTCAAGCAAGGGGCCTAAGTGTAACTATCCAGAAATTAGATCCATATATTAATGTAGACCCAGGCACATTAAATCCATATGAGCACGGAGAGTGCTACGTTACTGATGATGGTGCTGAAACAGATTTAGATCTAGGTCACTATGAACGTTTTTTGAATGTCAATACCTCTCAAGATAATAATGTGACTACGGGTAAAATATATCAAAGTGTTATTAACAGAGAAAGAAGAGGAGATTATTTAGGTAAAACCGTACAAGTTATTCCTCACATTACAAATGAAATTAAAGACCATATCATTCAACTTGGAAAAGATGATTCGTACGATGTAGTTATCACAGAAATTGGTGGTACAGTTGGGGATATTGAGTCCTTACCGTTCATAGAATCGATTCGTCAACTCAAATGGGATCTTCCAGGTAAAGTGTTGTTTGTTCACCTCACCTTAATTCCTTATTTGTCCACTTCAGGGGAATTGAAAACCAAACCCACTCAACACTCTGTTAAAACGTTATTAGAATATGGGATTCAACCTGATATTTTGGTATGCAGAACAGAATATCATCTAGATAGTGACCTTCGAAAAAAAATTGCTCTTTTCTGTAACGTAGAACAAAAATGTGTAATTGAATCCATTGATGCAAAGACCATCTATGAAGTTCCTCTTCTCATGAAAGAAGAAAAATTAGATGAAGTAGTATGTGAAAAATTATCACTTCTTGGTAAGAATCATTACGAACTCAAAAAATGGGAAAAATTTCTGAATCATTTATCAGAACCTGAACGTATTACCGAAATAGCCTTAATAGGTAAATATGTCGAACTAAAAGACTCTTATATTTCTATAGCTGAATCCCTAATCCACGCTGGAGCAGAAAACAAGACCAGGGTAAATATTCACTGGATTCATTCCTCAGAAATGGAAGGTGAAAATATAAAAAATCAACTATCAAAAATGGATGGTATTATTGTGGCGCCTGGTTTTGGATCAAGAGCTGTAGAAGGTAAGATTAGTGCAGTTAAATTTGCTAGAGAAAACCAGGTTCCCTTTTTAGGAATATGCTTGGGAATGCAGTGTGCTGTGATAGAGTTTGCTCGTAATGTTATTGGATTCAAAGAAGCACACTCAACGGAAATTAATAGCGATACATCCTATCCTGTAATCAGTATGATGGAAGAACAAAAGGAATTGAAAAATTTAGGGGGAACGATGAGGCTTGGAGCATATGACTGTCACGTAGAAAAAGACTCTTTACTGCACAAGATTTATGAAAATGATGTCATATCAGAAAGACATAGACATCGTTATGAATTTAACAACAAATACATGAAAGATTTTGAAGAAAACGGGGTTGTTTTTTCTGGGAAAAATAAGGCAAATAATCTCATGGAGACCATTGAAATTCCTGACCATCCCTGGTTTATAGGTGTTCAATACCACCCTGAATATAAAAGTAGAGTAGTAAATCCGCACCCTCTATTTATTAGTTTTATTAAGGCTGCTTTAACACATCAAACAAATGCTGTGGATTCCCTGTCAACTGTAAATCCTTAATGAATCCAAAGGAAATTGTCAATCAAATGTTTTCAAACGACTCATTTAGCCAATGGCTTGATGTAAAAATTGAGGAAGTAATAAAAGGTAGATGTGTGGTTTCATTACAAGTTTCAAATTTATTGACTAACGGATTTAAAATAGCACATGGAGGTATAGCCTATTCGTTGGCAGATAGTTGTGCTGCTTTTGTAGCCAACTCATTTGGTTTCATCGCAATAACTAAAAGCTCCTATATTTATTACCTCAAAAAAGTTAATAAAGGCGATCATCTCACTGCACATTGTGCAACAACGGAGCTAGATAAAAAAAACCTAGAGGTACAAATAAAAAACCAACGTCAGGAACTCGTTGCAAATTACTCGTGTACCATTCATTATACTAATGAGCAATGGACGAGTTAATTTTCATGTCTTCTGTTTTAACTTAACTTTACGTAAATTACCACTATGAAAAACGTGTTTATACTAGATGCCATTAGAACTCCCATTGGGAATTTTGGTGGAACACTTAGTAATATGAGAGCTGATGACTTAGCAGCACGACCATTAACTGAACTTATCAAAAGAAATCCAAATACAGATTGGGAACAAGTAGAAGATGTGCTGTTAGGTTGTGCAAATCAAGCAGGTGAAGACAATAGAAATATTGCCAGAATGGCTTTACTACTAGCTGGATTGCCTCACCAAATTGGAGGAGAAACTATAAATCGTTTATGTTCTTCAGGAATGGCAGCAGCAGTAAATGCCTACAGAGCTATATCTATAGGAGAAGGTGAATTATACATCACAGGAGGAGTTGAGCACATGACTAGAGGCCCTTGGGTGATTTCAAAAGTATCTAAGCCATTTGGCAGAGATGCACTAATGCATGATTCTAGCTTTGGGTGGCGCTTTATAAATCCGATTATGCAACAAAAATTTGGAACAGACGGTATGGGCCAAACTGCAGAAAATTTAGTGGAAATGTATGGAATATCAAGAGAAGACCAAGATCTATTTGCCTATAGATCTCAGATAAAAGCATCAAAAGCAACCGAAAATGGTCGATTAAATGAAGAGATTTGTCAAGTGATTTTACCTCAGCGAAAAAAAGAAGATATTGTATTTGAAAAGGATGAATTTATTAAACCAGCAACTACGTTAGAAAAACTAGGATCATTAAGAGCTGCATTCAAAAAAGAAGGTGGTTCTGTTACCGCTGGGAATTCTTCTGGTTTAAATGATGGGGCAGCTGCCATGATTCTAGGAACTGAAGAAGCTGCAAACAAAAATCACTTTACACCAAAATCAAGAATAGTAGGGGCGGCAGTAGCAGGAGTAGAACCCAGAATAATGGGTATCGGACCTGTGGAAGCTACCAAGAAAGTTTTACATAGAACAGGGCTATCGCTCGATCAAATGGACATTATTGAACTTAATGAAGCATTTGCAGCACAAAGTTTAGCTTGTACAAGAGCATTAGGCTTAGCAGATGAAGATGAACGAGTTAATCCCAATGGTGGTGCCATTGCTATTGGACACCCATTAGGGATGACGGGGGCAAGAATCTTGCAAACTGCATCTATGGAGTTAGAAAAACAGAAAAAGAAGTATGCCCTAGTTAGTATGTGTATTGGTGTAGGACAAGGATATGCTACCATAATAGAACGTGTGTAAAATGCTTTATGAATTCAAAGGTTTAAGACCCTATGTGCACGAAGAAGCTTTTGTTCATCCTCAAGCGAATGTCACGGGTAATGTAGAAATTTACGAAAACGTGTACATTGGACCTGGTGCAGTAGTACGAGGAGATTGGGGTAAGATTGTAATTAAGGCTGGTGCAAATGTGCAAGAAAATTGTGTAATACATATGTTTCCAGGTACAACGGTGATGATTGAAGAAGGAGCCCATTTAGGTCATGGATGTACTGTACATGGAGCATATATCGGAAAAAACGCTTTAATTGGTATGAATGCCGTCATAATGGACGATGCTCAAATTGGAGAAAACAGTATCATAGGTGCATTAAGTTTTGTAAAAGCAGAAATGGTAATTCCTAATCGAAAAGTGGTTGCTGGTAATCCAGCTAAAATCATTAAAGATGTAAGTGATGAAATGATCAGTTGGAAAACTAACGGAACCGAATTATATCAAAAACTTCCTAATGAGTGTCACACCCATTTAAAGGAAACCACATCTTTGAAATCACCAGAAAACCAAGTGAATGAAGAGATAGTTTCATACAAAACCTGGAAAAAAACAAACTAAAAATCGTCCTCTACAATATGGTAGTTTACGATCGCATTTACGTACTCTTCTCTTAAAGCTTTTGGCAACTCTTCAGAAAGTTGAGAAATCATTTCTTCTAAAATGGCCTTTTCTACCTTCTTCTTGATTTTATCCTTAGACATCATTACGTCAGTAAGTAAACCCATAAGTTGTCCTTTATGAGCCTTTAAGACTTCTTCTGCGTTCAGTACATCTATTTCAATCTCTAGTTTCATCTTAGTTACCTATTGCATTCATCATATCTTGCAGCGTAATGATGTGTTGTTTATCTACCCCTAAATTCACGATAACAGCTCTATTTTCATTGCTAAATAATTTAGATAGGTCATCAATAGAAAAATTTCCATCCACTTCTGGGAATGGTTCTTCCATAATTTGTTTTACAGGAAATTCTTTAATCAAAGGATCATCTAAGATTTTTTGAAAAATGTTGTGATCAGAAATGGACCCCACTGATTTTCCATTTTCAAATACAGGAACTTGAGAAATTTCAAATTGTTTCATTTCTACCATGACCTTTGATAGCGGATCGTTTACATCTGCTGTGATCAATCTTTTGCCGTTGTGATGAGCTACTATTTCAGAAGCTTTTGTCTTTTCTTCTTCTAAGAATCCTCTCTCTCTCATCCAATCATCATTATACATCTTCCCAATATATCTACTTCCTGAGTCATGAAGTAAAACTACCACCACATCATTTTTATTAAAATGATGTTTTAATTGTAACACTCCTTTTATAGCTGCTCCACACGAATTTCCAGCAAAAATACCTTCTTCTCTAGCCATTTTTCTAGTGTAAACAGCCGCGTCTTTATCTGTCACTTTTTCAAAATGGTCAATTAATTTGAAATCCACATTCTCAGGAAGAATATCTTCTCCTATTCCCTCGGTAATATATGGGTAAATCTCATTCTCATCAAATATGCCAGTCTCATGATATTTTTTGAATACGGAACCGTATGTATCAATTCCCCATACCTTAATAGCTGGATTTTTCTCCTTTAAATATTTAGCTACGCCTGAAATGGTACCACCTGTACCAACCCCAACTACAAAATGTGTGATTTTACCATCGGTTTGTTCCCAAATTTCAGGGCCTGTTGTTTCATAATGTGCAATTCGATTAGATAAATTGTCGTATTGATTTACATACCAACTGTTTGGTGTTTCTTCTGCTAATCTTCTGGACACCGAATAATATGACCTGGGGTCATCAGGCTCCACTGCTGTTGGACATACGATGACTTCAGCACCTACTGCTCGAAGAATATCAAATTTCTCTTTAGATTGTTTGTCTGTGGAAACGCAAATCAGCTTGTAACCCTTTACAATAGCCGCTAATGCTAAACCCATTCCTGTATTACCCGAAGTTCCCTCAACAATGGTTCCGCCAGGTTTTAACCTACCATCAGCCTCTGCATCTTCAACCATTTTTAGCGCCATTCTATCTTTTACTGAACTTCCTGGATTAAAATACTCCACTTTAGCTAACACAGTTGCCTCCATTTCCTTAGTTATGGCATTCAATTTAACCATTGGAGTATTCCCTATTGTTTCCAGAATATTATTAGCAATCTTCATACATTTTATTTTTTGCAAATGTAGAAAATAG
>CACAYQ010000043.1 GCA_902536695.1 uncultured Bacteroidota bacterium
ATTCTGGATTCAAATTTTTGTCATTGTACATTTTCATCTGGCGGTAAAGTTTAATGACCTTTTTACCAATTTTATAGTCTTCCAGAAGTTCATGGTAAGAAATACTTAAATCTTTTTGTTGTTGCAAAAGCACATTTAATTTATGTTGACAAATTTCAATATGTTCTTTAGTTACATCTCCTCTTTTCGTTTGTTCTTTCATGTGGAAAATTTTTAGGCAAAGAATGGAGAGTTTATCTAATACCCAACCAGGACTTTCAGTATTCCATGAAGAATTTTCATGACCTTGATCCTTAAATTCATTATAGAAGTAATCGTCTAAATTCTCCACGGTGTCTGTTCTTTCTTGGTTTGATAGATCTATTCTTCTCTTAAGATTCATTCCTTTATCCGAGTCAATATTAGGACTTCTTATGAGGTCTTCCATATGCCACTGTACTGTATCTATCCAACATTTTTGGTAAAGTATAGCCTCAAAACTTTCTTGTTGAAAAGGATTTATAATTTTTGCATCAATGTGATCAGATACATGATAATCGTCAATGGCAAGATTAAATATTTCGATACATTTTTTAGCTTCCATACTTATTGATTGGGGAATAATACTGATTTCAATTCATTTGCATCTTCAGGCTTTAGTTTACCTGCAAAAACTAAACTAAGTTGTTTTCTTCTTAAAGCAGAATCAAATCTATTTTTCTCCTCTTGAGATTCTGGAACTATTGGAGGTACACTAATTGGGTTTCTGTTTTGATCTATGGCTACGAAGTTATATATGGCCTCATTACATTTCTTTCGGCTTCCATCCGAGTTTTCTACAAAAACGTCTACAAAAACCTCCATTGAAGAATTGAAAGCTCTACTCACTTTTGCATGCAAAGAGACTATTTCACCAGCGAATATGGGCTGGTCAAAAGACACATTGTTTATTGATGCCGTCACCACCACTCTTCCACAATGTTTATGGGCAGAAATACTAGCTATTTCATCCATCCATTCTAACAATCTTCCTCCAAATAGGGTATTAAGAGGGTTGGTGTCATTAGGAAGAACCATTTTAGTTTGTACGGCTAAGGAATCGGATACTTTTTTTCTGTTATTTTTCATTATTGCATGTAATTTCTATCATATCTTGATTTGTCCTCTGGATTTAAATATACAGGAGGACAATCACTTCTGTCGGGTCGTTTTAGCCACAAAATTCTAACTTTAAGTAGCAGAGGTCTATATCTACTGTTCATGATCCCATATGTTGATTTACCACTTTCCCATTGCTTCAGGTTTAAAATAGGAGATTCTAGGGTTGGGATTATAAATAATCTATTTTGAAATTTCATTCCATATCCTAGTTTTAAGTGAAAAGACATTAGCAATCGGTCCGTATTAAACGGTGTTGGAGCAGGTTGTTTTTCAAACAGCATTAAATCTAAATTGGCACCTAAGCTGGTTTGTAGAAATCGCGTGTCGTTGATTTGATAAATGTTATTTATATTATAATTAAAGCTTAAATACCTTTTTTTAAAAACAGTTTTGTTATCTGATGATTTTACTACTTCACTACCTGATAATTTTTTATAGCTGATTCCATAGTCCATGTAGTTGAAAATATTACCTCCTCCATTAAATATTTTATACCCACCAAATTCTAATAAATAAGCTAGGCGACCTCTAGGGTTAATGGAATCATTTTTGATTCCTCCTAATCGTTCCATTTCATTGGGGAACATAAAGGTTAGTCCAGGACTAATATAAAAATGACTCATTTTGTAGGTTCCGTCTAGCTCTACAAGGGGTCTGTTTTTCTTTTTGTGAAATTGGCTGTATGCACTACCTGACAATGCGATTAAACTAAGAAGTAATGTACCAAACTTCATAATTTAGAAAGTATTTTATGTTCAATTTCCTCAGAATCCCAAATTTCATGAATGGAGGGGTCTTTTAAGATTTCTTTCATAATTAAGTCTTGTTTTTTTCCTTGGGCTATAGCTTTTGAATAAGGTATATGGCTAAAAGTGACTTGACTATATAATGGTATCCACTTTTCGGGATGTTTTTCATGCAATTTAGCTTCGATTTTTTTCTGCAATAAAAAATCATCATTAGCTACATGATCTCTCATTACGTAGTAATTATGTAAGGAAAGATCTTGCAATGCATCCCCATCTGCTTTTCTTGTTTTTTGATAAGCCTTAAACGTTTCATCCCAATTTTGATGTTGATTGTATAATTCCCACATTACCGTACAGTCCTCAAATCCTGCATTCATTCCTTGTCCATAAAAAGGAACTGTGGCATGACAAGAGTCACCCATTAAAGCAAATTTACCCATTGTCCAAGGGTAGCACCTTACAATAGAAAGCGAAGAAAGCGGGTTTTGGTGCCAATTTTCAATCAAATTAGGCATAAGTGCATGAAAGTCAGGGAATATGGTTTTAAAGAACACATTTATTTTTTCATCTGAATCCAGGTCATTAAAGGCATATTCATGGTTATCGTAGGGCATGAATAGCGTACAAGTAAATGAACCGTCTTCATTTGGTAATGCAATCAACATAAATCGGCCTCTAGGCCATATATGTAAAGCATTTTTTTCTATTTGATAATTTCCATTTTCATCGGCAGGAAGAAGTAATTCTTTATAACCATCTTCAATATAAAACTGACTATAATTAAATCGATCTACTTTTTGCATAGCGTTATATCTCACTGCAGAGAAAGCACCGTCTGCTGCAAAAACTAAGTCAGCTGAATCTTCAAATTCTCTATTATTTTTTAAGTCCCTTAATTGAACAATACCATTGTCTAAATCTGCTCCAGTGCATTGATGATTATAGTGAATAGTAGCCCGTCCTTTATTCTCAGCAATATCCATCATGATGGCATTCAAATGACCTCTAGATACGGAGTAGATGGCTTCATCTTTTTTTCCATATGCCTGATAAGTAAGCTGTCCATCGGTATCGTGCATAATTCGACCAGACATAGGAATGGCAATTTTTTTTACTTCCTTTTCAACCCCCGCATTTCTTATTGCTTTCCATCCACGATGGGAAAGAGCTAAATTGATTGATTTTCCTGCAGAGATTTCTGCTTTTCTAATGTCGGGTCGTCTTTCATATATAGTCACTTTATATCCAGCTTTTGCCATATAAACTGCCCATAATGACCCTACTAGTCCTGCTCCAACAATAATTACTTTCTTTTCCATCTTTTTCTATATGCTGATTGATCAAAAATACTGTCTGAAGATTTATTGAATCTAGAAAATAGGGTTGTTGAAAACCTCCAAACAAAAAGGCCTATCACCATTATCCCGATCAACAATAAATACAATTTAATATTTGAATTAATTTCCATCAAATCTTTAATGCTTGTTTTAAAACTTCACCAAAACGATATACATCTTCAAAACTGTTATAGAGTGGGACAGGTGCAACTCTTATGACGTTAGGCTCTCTCCAGTCTGAAATGACTCCTTCTGCAGTCAGTTGGTTAAAGAGTTTTCTTTCTGCACCGTGTGCCACAATTGATAATTGACATCCTCTATCGTTTTCTTCCTTTGGCGTAATTACTTCAAGATTAATACTAACCTCTTTATTAATTTCGTCAATAACAAATGCTAAAAAGTTGGTCAGTTCAATACTCTTTGCTCGTAAATTTTCAAATCCTGCTTCATCAAATATTTCTAGTGAAGCTAGGTGTGCAGCCATTGATATAACTGGCGCATTTGAAAGTTGCCAACTTTCTGCCGTTGGGATAGGAGAAAAAGTATCTGGCATCTTAAAACGATCTTCTTTATTATGTCCCCACCATCCAGCAAATCTTGGAATGTCTTCGTTTGATACGTGTCTTTCGTGAATGAAATAACCGCTAACCCCTCCAGGTCCAGAGTTCAAATATTTATAAGAACACCAAGTGGCAAAGTCTACGTTCCATTCATTTAGTTTCAAGCTAATATTTCCTGCTGCGTGGGCTAAGTCAAAACCTACATTAGCACCAATTTTATGACCAGCATTTGAGATTTTTTGCATGTCAAAAACTTGTCCTGTAAAGTAGTTAACTCCACCAATCATGATCATTGCAATTTCATCTTCGTGATCCTCAATTATAGAGATAATGTCTTCATTTCTAATTGTATGCTCTCCATCTCTTGGCTCAACTTCAATTAAGTTTTCTTTAGGATTTAAACCGTGAAACTGCAATTGACTTTGTAGTGCATATTGATCACTTGGAAATGCTTTTTTTTCACATAAGATTTTACATCTTTTTCCTTTCGGATTGAAAAAAGACACCATCAATAAATGTAGATTTGTGGTTAAACTATGAGTAACCGCTACTTCACTGTGTTTTGCCCCAACTAACCTCGCAATTTTATCTGTAAAAAGCTCATGATATGGCATCCATGGTCTCTCCGCACGAGTGTGTCCATCAACTCCCCATTTAGCCCATTCATCTAACTCTCTGTTTATATAAGTTCTAGTCAACTTAGGTTGAAGACCTAGCGAGTTTCCAGTAAAATAGATGGGACGCTTATCACTAAATGTAGGAAAGTGAAATTTATCTCTAAAGTGACTAAGCTTATCATTTTGGTCAAGTTTTTTTGCACAGTCTAAAGAAAATTCCCAATTAGTCACGATATTCGAATTGTTTTGGTTAAAGTGCAAATATAGTTGAATTAAAATCGGAGTTATAAAAATGTTGAATTTGTTAAATGAACGATCTAAGAAACTTTTTATTGAGGCTAAAAAAGTAATACCCGGAGGGGTAAATTCACCAGTTAGAGCTTTTAAGTCTGTAGGTGGCGATCCGATTTTCATTAAAAAGGCAAAAGGCGCTTATTTATTTGATGAGGATAATAATAAATATATTGATTACATATCTTCATGGGGCCCCTTAATTTTAGGTCATGCTCACGAATCCGTTATCGAAGCTATTAATCAACAAAGTCATAAAGGAACATCATATGGCATACCTACAGAGCTGGAAACGAAAATGGCCGAATTGGTAGTTGAACTGGCACCAAACGTGGATAAAGTAAGATTTGTCAATTCAGGTACTGAAGCATGCATGAGTGCAGTTAGACTTGCGCGTGGCTTTACAGGGAAAGATAAGATCATTAAATTTTCTGGCTGTTATCATGGGCATGCTGACCCATTTTTGATTGAAGCTGGAAGTGGTGCATCTACGTTTGGAATGCCAAATAGCCCAGGGGTTACAAAATCTAGTGCTAAAGACACATTACTAGCTGAGTATAATAATATTGATCAAGTCATGCAATTATTTGAAAAAAACAAAAATGAAATTGCGGCTATTATTTTAGAACCTGTAGCTGGAAATATGGGTTGTGTTTTACCAAAGCAGAATTTCATTAGTGAGTTAAAAAAAATATGTCTATCAAATGATTCTCTATTAATTTTCGATGAGGTAATGACAGGGTTTCGGTTAGCCCTAGGTGGAGCTCAGGAATTATTGTCTATTGATGCGGATTTAATTACGTATGGTAAGGTGATTGGAGGTGGGCTTCCAGTTGGAGCCTTTGGAGGAAGGTCAGAAATTATGGACTTTTTGGCTCCTGACGGACCGGTTTATCAAGCAGGTACCTTAAGTGGAAATCCAATTGCCATGTCAGCCGGATTTGCCATGTTAACATACCTACAGCAAAATCCAAATGTATTTGCTTCATTGAATGAAAAAACTACCTACTTGAGTAAGGGTGTTGAAGAAAGATTAAAAAATTCTGAATTGCCATTTCAAATAAATCAACTTGGTTCAATGATGTCTCTCCATTTTACAAATGACCCTGTTATTGATTTTACATCAGCAAAGAAAGGGGATAATGATTATTTTAAAAGGTATTTTCATGCCATGTTAGCTAACGGAGTTTACTTACCGCCAAGTGCATATGAAAGTTACTTCCTAAATGATGCTATTTCTTATGAAGATTTAGACCACACTCTTGATGCTCTATCAGACTCTCTAAGTTTTATTGAACGTAAATAAAATATGTAATAATAAATTTCCTTTGATGATAAAAAAATCATGGAAAAAATTATTGCATGTGCCGTTGATGGCATACAAGGAATAAAAGTAGAAGTTCAAGTTCATGTTGAAAGGGGTGCTAAATTTTATATGGTCGGACTCCCTGATAATGCAGTGAAAGAAAGTCATTATAGGATTTCTGCAGCGTTAAAAAATAATGGTCTTGCTTTACCTGTTAGACATATCATTATCAATCTGGCTCCTGCTGATATTAGAAAGGAAGGTAGTGCGTATGATTTGCCTATTGCTATTGGAATATTGCTTGCAACCAGTCAATTGAATTTCACATCAGTTGATCAATATTTAGTGATGGGTGAGTTGTCTTTGGATGGTAGTATAAAAGCAATAAAAGGAGTACTACCAATGGCTATCAAAGCAAAGGAGATGGGACTAAAGGGAGTAATTATCCCCAAAGAAAATCAAGACGAAGCGCAGTTTATTAGTGAACTTGATGTCATCGCTGTATCTCACTTAAGTGAACTTATATCCATGATAAATGGTAATCAATTCCAACCTTCAAGATCATCTACTCTAATAATAGAAAATATAAAAAATACAGGTGATTTTTCAGATGTAGTGGGACAACATTTTGTTAAAAGAGCATTAGAGATTGTAGCTTCTGGAGAACACAATACGTTAATGATTGGACCCCCAGGTTCAGGGAAATCCATGCTTGCTAAAAGAATTCCATCCATTTTACCATCATTAACTCAAAAAGAAGTAATTGAAACTACAAGAATTTACTCTGTAATTGGCAAAAATAATGGCGTTATTTCTGCTCCTCCATTTAGAAGTCCACATCATACCATTTCTGATGTTGCCTTAGTTGGAGGTGGATCTCATCCGATGCCTGGTGAAATGTCGCTTGCACACAACGGGGTTTTGTTTCTGGATGAATTCCCAGAGTTTAAAAGAAGTGTAGTTGAAGTACTCAGGCAACCATTAGAAAATCGAGAAATTACGATTTCAAGGGCTTTGAAATCTTGTACTTATCCTGCTAAATTCATGCTAGTTTTAGCCATGAATCCGTCTCCAGCAGGAAATTATTACGAAGAAAATAGTATATGCTCAAAACAGAAAGTATTTAAATACCTTGAAAAATTAAGTAAGCCTCTTCTGGATAGGATTGATGTTCAAATAGAAGTAGACCCTGTTCCAATTAAAGATCTAACAGTGCCTTGTGAAATGAATGAAACAAGTGAAATGATTAAGAAGCGAGTGATCCAAGCTAGGGAAGTTCAATATGAAAGGCAAGGAAAAACAAATGCATTATTGAACTCTACGGAACTGAAAAAATTTTGTGAATTAAATCATAAAGAGAAACATTTTTTAATCAAAGTTGGAAAGCAAATAAATCTTACTGCTAGAGGATATGGAAGAATTTTAAAAGTATCAAGAACAATAGCAGATATGGAAGGGTCTAACTCAATTCATATGGACCATATTTTAGAATCATTACAATACAGGAGTTTAGAAAGGATAAAATCTTTTTTAGTATAACCAATTCATATTCTACTGCATAAAATTCATCTATATTCGCCGGTTTTAAAATCAAATTCCAATATGTAACGATTATCTAAAAGGTTCACTTTGGACCTTAAAAGCGACACAATTTCAGCTTTGACGGTTGACCCAGAAGCCTTTGCTTTTGCTTTGGGTGGTGTTATGTTTATGGTTGTTATTGGAATCTTTGCTTAGAGAAGTTTTAGTGTATTTCGAAAAATTCAAATCTCTGATGCTATTGATAATCTTTTTCACAAGTATTTGAAGGCAGAAAAAAAATCAAACTCATCGGAGCCCAGAAAGTAATCTAGAGGAATTTAGTTGTATTTCACTAAATTCTCTGCTCTTTTATCTTCAACTTGGTAAGCTCTTAACAAAGAAGAATAGTACCCTTGATCCACTTGGTTCCTGTATTCACTCTCTATTTTTTTGGACTTTTCATCTACGTTTTTTGAGGATATTGAAGCATCATTTAAACTATTCAGCTTAACAATGTAAATTCCTTGCTTTCCTTCAATGATTGGTGAAATAGTTTTAGGAGTTAAATTAAATATGTTGGCAATTACCTTGGGCTCTGGTAAAGTATTTTGGTTATTTCCAATATTTATATCACTGTATTTTACACTATTTGTTTGTAACGCATATCCTAAGGATTCAGCAATTGAGTCTATGTTAGAGCTGTTACTAATATTAGTATTTGTTTTAAAGTAATCAGCTTTCTTTTTATTTATGACAGAAGGCTCCATTAATCCTTTAATATTTTTAAATTGATCATTTTCTCCTTCAATTTTTTCCGTTAATTGAGCAATTACTATTTGGTTATGAGAAATAAAATCAGGCTCCATGATATCGCCAATTTCACTATTAAAAGCCCATTTTGCTATAAATAATTTTCTATTTAAGTCTACTGGTCCATAGAGATTGTTCTGGCTTGTTCTTTTTAGATATTTAAAGTTATTGTTTTTAAAATACGTTAATGGCACATCACCTGAAGATCTTAATTCATATCCATAATCATCAGCAGCAGCTCTCAAGCCAGCTGTATCTGCATTCATATAAAAGTTTACTGCTATGGAATCATAGAAATAATCTTGTGTGCTTGAACTAGCCATGATGGATTCATCCACAATAGCTATTTTTTTCTGTGTTCCTATTTTTCTTCCCAAAACCTGGATAACGTGGAAGCCATAATTTGTTCTTACTACACCCGTTGATCCAATTCTTTTTTCAAAGCTGAAATTTTCAAATTCTGGAACCATTTGACCTTTTGGAAACCAAGAATAAACTCCTCCGTTAGGAACAGAACCAGGATCATCGGAATATTTTTGAACTAGCTCAGTAAATTTGCTAGAATCTCTTTTTACAGCGTATAGGATGCTATCTGCTAATCTTTTGTTAGCTGCGTCATCTTCATCTCCTTCTTTGGAGGTAATCAGAATATGCCTGACTTTAGCTTGTTCTTCTTCAGTAGTTTCGTAAATCTTAACCAAATTAACTTTATCTTGGTGTACAAATGGACCTATTACATCTCCTTCAGATGCTTCATCAATTTGTATGTCTATAAATGAGGAAAATCTACCTCCTCTGTAAGGTTGATCGCTGAATATTCCAGATGGCCTTGGTCCATATTGAGATTCGATAAATATTGGCGATTCAGCATTTTCTGCAACAAACACAGAATCATCATCTGCATTTTTAAAACTTGTTTTTAATGACTCCATAGATGACGTATAATATTCAATATCTTCCTGTGAAGGTTCAAACTTAATTACCACATAATCGTAAACCGCAACATCATTTTCTTGTTTCCATTTCTTTTCATATCGGTGACTATTAAAGTAATTTTTACGATCTTCATCTGATATTACTGCTATACTGTCTGGAATTTGATTGTAATCCACAAAAATATAATCGATGTTAGCCACAGCATTATCTTCAAAGCTTAATTTCTTTCCTTCTTGCACGGTTCCTAGTAAGCCATATTTTAGCATTGATCTGTACTTGGCTAGTTTTCTATCGAATTGCAGGGGCATTTCAAAATTATTTTTGATATTTAAAATATAATTTGGATCTGGTTCATTTTGTAATCTTTTTCTTAATTCAAAAACTTCTTCTCCAAATCTTTCTTGATTAAAAACCCCATTTTCTACAAATTGCTCTTTGAATTGTGAGGGTAGTGGATTTTGACTATTTAGGATACCTTCATTTAACTCTGAGCTGGTTACTCCAATTCCTAATTTCCTTAACTCAATGTTGTAAATGGTATCGGATATCATTTGATACCATGCTCTGAATTTAATTTCATCCTCGTTTGCATTTGGGAAGTTTCTGGAGGCTACATTCTCTATTTGATAATAACCCCAAGTTTTAGAATCAATTTCATTGTTATTAAACAATCCAATATTTGCATTTTGGTTTGAAAACCATGGGATTGTTCCATCGAAAAGAGGGGTAAAAATAAATAATACGAGTCCAAGACCTACCATTGTGACTAACAAGCCCGATCTTTCCCTAATTTTTCCTATAATTGCCATTAGTAGTTTTTAATAAAGTTTGCGAATATACAATTGAATAATCACATATGAAAATTACTTTTCGTTAAGTATTTTTAAACTTTAATTTAAAATTCTTTAGATGGTAAATTGGATAGGATATACAAAAGCATTACATCTCATTTTCATGGTAAGCTGGTTTGCTGGTCTTTTTTACATGGTAAGGTTGTTCGTTTATCATGCGGAATCTGAAAAAAATCATGGTGAACTTGCATTTGTTTTTCAAAAACAATACCTACTCATGCAAAGCAGGTTATGGTACATTATTTCTTGGCCATCTTTAGTATTAACTCTTTTATTCGGATCAATTACTTTGTTTTCCAAACAGTATTATTATTTACTACATGAGCCATATATGCATGTAAAATTAGGATTTGTTTTTTTACTAGTTATTTACCACTTTATATGTCATAAAATCCATTTGGATCAAAAAAAAGGTGTGTCTTTGTATACGGGAATTCAAATGCGAGTTTGGAATGAAGTGGCTACGTTATTCTTGGTAATTATTACTTTCGTTATTGTATTGAGAGATCAATTGGATGGGTTCTATGGCACTATTGGATTTATCCTTTTTGGTATTTTTTTATTTCTTGGAATTAGGCTATATAAAAGATTACGTAAAGAATAATTGTAAACAATTTTCTATTTTTTTTAAACATCTTAATTTATCTGTAATTTATTAGAAAGATTCTTTTTAAAATTGCCATCATTATAAATAATTTAAATTGTCAGAACAAAAACAAATTAAAACCGCACTTATTTCCGTTTTTTCAAAAGACGGACTAGATGAATTAGTATTAGCGTTAAGTCAACATGATGTCCAAATAATTTCTACCGGAGGAACCCAAAAGTATATCGAATCTTTGGGCGTTTCTGTTACCCCAGTGGAAGATATAACAAGTTATCCATCCATTTTAGGTGGAAGAGTAAAAACATTACATCCTAAAGTTTTTGGAGGTATTCTTAGCAGAAGGGAAAATCAGGAAGATGGCAAACAATTAAATGAATTTGAAATTCCCGAAATAGATTTGGTTATTGTGGATTTATACCCATTTGAAAAAACAGTTTCGTCAGGAGCTTCACACCATGATATTATTGAAAAAATAGATATTGGTGGAGTTTCTCTAATAAGAGCCGCTGCCAAAAATTATGAGGATGTCACTGTTATTTCCCACAAAAGTGATTACAAAACATTAGTAGATATTATTTCAAAAAATGGTCCAAAAACATCACTAGACGAACGTAAGAAGTTTGCGTATTTAGGTTTTAAATTAACTACTAAATATGACTCATCTATTAATCAATATCTCTCACCTGAGACTGAAAAAAAAGCATTAAGGTATGGTGAAAATCCTCATCAAAAAGGTTGGTTTCAGGGAGATTTGAATGATGTTTTCAATCAATTGCACGGAAAGGCTATTTCTTACAATAATTTGTTAGATATCGATGCTGCAGTCATGTTGATGGCTGACTTTGATGATAGCTCCGCTACTTTTGGAATACTTAAACATAATAATGCATGTGGATTTGCTTCCAGAGAAACACTTCTTGATGCCTATAAGTCTGCACTTGAATCAGATCCAATATCCGCTTTTGGCGGGGTCTTAATTGCAAATAGAATCATTGATTTTCAAACTGCTGAAGAAATTAATAAGTTATTTTGTGAGATCGTAATTGCCCCATCTTTTAGTGTGGAGGCATTAGAATTATTAAAGTCAAAAAAGAACAGAATAATTCTGAAACAAAAAATGAATCGTTTTGAGGGTTTAATTTCGAGATCATGTTTAAACGGAAATTTAATTCAAGAAAGAGACAGCTCAATCGAAGAAATCAGCACATTTGAGGCTAAAACCAAAAAAAATCCAACTAAAAGTCAATTAGGCGATTTATTTTTTGCAAATAAATTGGTAAAACACACTAAATCCAATACTATTGTGTTAGCCAAGGATCAACAATTGCTTTCAAGTGGTACAGGTCAAACATCAAGAGTAGATGCATTGAAGCAGGCTATACAAAAAGCTAAATCTTTTGGGTTTGATCTTAATGGTGCGGTAATGGCATCGGATGCTTTTTTCCCATTTCCAGATTGTGTGGAAATTGCAGGAAATGAGGGCATAAACGCTGTTATTCAGCCAGGTGGTTCATTGAAAGACCAATTATCAATTGATTATTGTGATGAAAATAATTTGGCTATGGTTTTTACAGGTGTTAGACACTTTAAACATTAATTTTTTATGGGAATATTCAATGTATTTACGCAGGAAATAGCAGTTGATTTGGGAACAGCTAATACACTTATTATTCATAACGATAAAGTGGTAGTTGACGAACCGTCTATAGTGGCTATGGATAGAACTACTGCTAAAGTGATTGCTATTGGTAGAAAAGCGCAGCAAATGCATGGAAAGACTCATGAAAATATAAAAACTATCCGTCCATTGAAAGATGGAGTAATTGCTGATTTTCAAGCCGCAGAGCATATGATTCGTGGTATGATCAAGATGATGAAAGGTGGATCTAAATTTATTCAGCCTTCCATGAGGATGGTTATTTGCATCCCATCAGGAATTACAGAAGTAGAAAAAAGAGCAGTACAAGATTCGGCTGAACATGCCGGAGGAAAGGAAGTTTACTTAATTCATGAACCTATGGCTGCAGCTATTGGAATCGGAGTAGATGTAGAAGAGCCAATGGGAAATATGATTATTGACATTGGCGGTGGGACTTCTGAAATTGCAGTAATTGCTTTAGGAGGAATTGTGTGCGATAAGTCCATTAGAGTTGCTGGTGATGATTTTACAAGTGATATTGAAGAGTACATGAGAAGACAGCATAACATTTTGATTGGTGAAAGAACAGCTGAACAAATTAAAATAGAGGTTGGTGCAGCTATAGACACCCTTGAAAATCCTCCTCAAGACTATGCTGTTAGAGGAAGAGATTTAATGACAGGTATTCCTAAAGAGATATACGTTTCTTTTAAAGAAATTGCGCATGCACTTGATAAATCCATTTCTAAAATTGAAGAAGCTATTTTAAGTGCACTAGAGATGACACCACCTGAGCTTTCTGCTGATATTTACAAAACTGGCATTTATTTAGCTGGTGGGGGTTCCATGCTGCGTGGATTAGATAAAAGGATTTCTAAAAAGACTAAATTGCCAGTACACATAGCTGAAGATCCGTTAAGAGCAGTGGCTAGAGGAACTGGGATAGCTCTAAAAAATATTGATAAATTTCAATTTCTGATTAAGGGATAAACTTGATTTTATATGAGGAATCTAATTCTATTAATTCAGAAATATAGAAATCTTCTGTTTTTTCTGTTTTTAGAATTTATTGCCATCAGCTTTCTGTTTAGCTGGAAAAACACCTACCATCACAGTACCTACATAAGTTCTAGTAATTTTATCACTTCCACGGTGTGGAATTGGAAAAACAAAATTGACTCTTATTTCAATTTGTCCGAAATAAACAAGCAATTAGCAGATGAAAATGCATTTTTAAAAGAAATGCTACTGAATAAGGAGATTTTATTAGGAAAAAACTTTGTCAAGTCTGGTGATAGCCTGTTTGTAAAAGCCTTTAAATTTCAAGAAGCCACCATTATTCAATCGCAATTCAAATTTTCTGAAAATCACATTTTAATTAACAAGGGCAGCATAAATGGCATTGAAACTGAGATGGGGTTTAAAGGGACAAAAGGAATAATTGGAAGGGTTGTAAATGTATCTGCGCATTACGCAAATGTACTTCCAGTAATTAATGCTGATTTTAAATTATCAGTTATTCATAACGCATCAAACTCTTGGGGGGATTTAAGCTGGGAAAAGGGCATTAATGACTACAGAACGGCCACTATAAATAATATTCCTATATACGCAAAAGTAAATTTAAATGATCTGTTTACTACAACAGGTTCTGATGGTATTTTTCCTAGCCAAATTCCAGTTGGTAAGGTAGTGAAAATTGAGAAAGATCAAGAAGCTCAAAAAAAGGTAATAACCATAGAACTTATAGAAGATTTTTCAAATATTCATGTGGGTTTTGTGGTTAAAAATAACCTTAGGTCTGAAATGATTGAAATTCAAAAAAATGAGTAATTCTTTTCAACATATTTACTGGGTAATTGGGTTACTTTTTTTTCAGTTATTTGTAATAGATGTAATTGATCTAGGAACTTATTCATCTTTCTTTACACCTCTTATTTTTTCATATGTTATTTTTAAAAGAAAACTAGAAACTACAGTAACTGAACTATTAATTTTTGCATTTATCGTAGGGTTTTTAGTAGATGTGTTTAGAAATACAATTGGTCTAAATATAAGTGTGTTGCTTTTAATTACGTTTTTAAGGTCTCGAATTTTAAATTTAATTTCTGCTAGAGAAGATTTCGATGATAATATTGAGTTGAATCTTTTCAATATTGGTATACTAAGGTATTTGTTTTATTATGGTGTTGTACTTTTTTTTCACCACGCTTTATTTTACTTAGTTGAGCAGTTTTCGTTTGTTCATTTATTCTCTTTATTAAGCAAAGCCCTTATTAATTCCCTATTTGCTTTAGCCATATTGATGTTGTTTGAATTTATTTTTAATTCTAATAAATAGATGGATCCGTATCAAAATAGAAGGTGGGTGATCATCTTAGTAATCATTGCTATCAGTTTGATTTTTTCATTAAGGTTACTCTATATCCAAGTTATTGACAAAGAGTGGTCCAAAAGAGCTGAGCAAATTAGCTTCATAAAAGAAAACTTGCAGCCTCCTAGAGGATTTATATATGATCGGAATAAAGAGTTATTAGTAGGGGCGGAAAATGTCTATGACATTTATATACTTCCTGTTAAGGTCAAAGAAAAAGATTCAAGTATAATTTGTGATATTTTTCAAATTTCAAAAGAAGAATTAAGAGAAAAAATTCAATTAGCGTCTACAGGATATAACGTGCCATACAAATCTTCTGTAATGTTTGAATCTCTAAGCAAAGAAGATTTTGCTAAAATTGCTCCTTTATTGTCAAAGGTGGAGGCTGTTCAAGGTAAGTC
>CACAYQ010000044.1 GCA_902536695.1 uncultured Bacteroidota bacterium
CTAATTTGAAAGCGTAACTATCAGGATCTTCCCCATCAGGAAATAAAATAATTTTAACTTGAAGTCCTTCTTTTAAAATCATATCAACTCCTCTAAAAGAGGCATTGATTCCAGCAGCATCACCATCATACAGTATAACGATGTTATTAGTGAATCTTTTTATTAATCTTATTTGCCCCTCTGTTAATGAAGTACCACTGGAGGCTACCACATTCCTAATACCATTATGGTGTAATGAAATAACATCAGTATATCCTTCAACTAAGTAACATAAATCGTTTTTAATGATCTCATTTTTGGATTGATAAAGTCCATATAAAACTTGACTTTTATTGTAGATTTTACTTTCAGGTGAATTAAAATATTTGGCGATATTTTTATCACTTTTTAATGTGCGAGCTCCAAAGCCAATTATTCTTCCTGTTAGGTTTTGAATGGGGAAAATTACTCTACCTCTAAAAAAGTCATAGTGACCCTTTTCATTCTTTTTTATGATTCCAGATTCTATCAAAGCATCTAGGTTGTATTTTTCAGCTATGGCTTTTTCAGCTAATGCATTACTCTTTTCAGGCGAATATCCTAGACTGAAGTTTTCAATAGTTTGAAGATTGTATCCTCTTTTTTTGAAATAGGTTAGCCCGATTGATTTTCCTTCGTCAGTATTTAAAAGTTGATGCTTAAAAAAATCATTTGCAAATTGGTGAGCCAAATACAAACCCTCTCTCTTATTTTTTTCTTCTAACTGTTCTTCGTTAGGAGCCTCTTCTTGAATTTCAATTTGATACTTGTTAGCTAGCCATCTGAGTGCTTCTGGATACGAGAGGTGTTCATGTTCCATTAAAAAAGTAACTACGTTTCCCCCTTTTCCAGAACTGAAATCTTTAAAAATTCGTTTACCAGGAGAAACCATGAAGGATGGAGTTTTTTCATTACTGAAAGGACTTAACCCCTTGTAATTAGCTCCTGATTTTTTAAGATTAACAAAATCACTAATTACCTCTACAATATCTGCAGCATCAAAAATTTTCCCTATAGTATCTTGCGGTATCATTTAGTCAATGATCAAAATTAAAATTAATGATTGCAAATGTCGTGTTTCAGTAAAATAATTTCCATAGAAATAAATGGAGACTTTAAGTAAAAAATTGAACCAACAGATACTTGTGTATCTTTAAAATACCTATACATTTGCCTTCAAAACACATCAAATGAGCAAAGATCAATTTCAATCTCACGACTATTATTTAATGGATGAATTATTATCTGACGAGCATAAGCTTATAAGAGAAACCGCTAGAGCCTGGGTAAAGAAAGAAGTATCTCCAATAATTGAAGAACATTTCGAAAATGCCACTTTTCCCAATCACATTTTAAAAGGGCTAGCAGAAATAGGTGGTTTTGGGCCATATATCCCTGTCGAATATGGGGGTGCTGGACTGGACCAAATAGCTTATGGAATAATTATGCAAGAACTAGAACGTTGTGACTCTGGGCTTCGATCAACCTCTTCTGTTCAAAGTTCATTAGTGATGTATCCAATTTGGAAATTTGGCTCAGAAGAACAATCAAAAAAATACTTACCAAAATTGGCTTCTGGTGAAATGATGGGTTGTTTTGGTTTGACAGAGCCGGACTTTGGTTCGAATCCAGGGGGTATGATCACAAATTTTAAGGATGGTGGTGATCACTATATCCTTAATGGAGCTAAAATGTGGATTTCAAATGCGCCTTTTGCAGATATCGCTGTAGTTTGGGCAAAAGATGAAAATGACCGAATTAAGGGACTCATAGTTGAGAGGGGCATGGAAGGCTTTGAGACTCCAGAAATGCACGGTAAACACTCTTTAAGAGCTTCTGCAACAGGGGAATTGATTTTTAACAATGTAAAAGTTCCCAAAGAGAATTTACTCCCAAATAAAGATGGCCTCGGTGCTCCTTTAATGTGTCTTGATTCAGCAAGATATGGAATTGCATGGGGTGCTATTGGTGCGGCAATGGATTGTTATGATTCTGCATTGAGATATTCCAAGGAAAGAGTTCAATTCGGAAAGCCTATTGCAAGTTTCCAACTAGTACAAAAGAAATTGGCGGAGATGATAACTGAAATAACAAAAGCACAGCTACTTACTTTCAGATTAGGGCAATTGAGAGAAGACGGAAGAGCCACTTCTGCACAAATTTCAATGGCAAAAAGAAATAATGTTGAAATGGCTGTTAAAATTGCAAGAGAAGCTCGACAAGTTCACGGAGCTATGGGTATAATGAATGAATATTCAATCATGAGACACATGGCAAACCTGGAGTCAGTATTGACATATGAAGGTACACATGATATTCATTTGCTAATAACTGGAATGGATGTAACGGGTATACCCGCATTCAATTAATCCATCTAAATGATTCGATCAACCTTTCAGCATCATGTATGATGAAGTTGATCATTGGAGAAAGTGAATCAAAATTAGGTTTTGTTTGGAACATAAGTTGTCCTAGAAATGCATGTTTTGTACTGTCTGTTATTAAAAATCCAAAATTACAAGCGGTGTTCCCTTTGATCCCATAGGTAATTCCGTACACTTTATTCTCTGCATCGGACCACGATCTTTCAATAATACCGGTTGATTTAAAACTGTGATCGTACATTTTATTTCTAAAAACCTCAGAAAGCGCTACAATATCATTTTCTAATTTTATGTAGTCACATAATATTTCAGCACTAAACTGAGGGAAAAGTACGGCTTTACTACATGAATTATTGTTTTTGAAACGTTGTTGCCATGTTGCATAGTTGGGAATTTCGAATGAAAATGGACATGTATTATTTTCAATTTTATAATATCCTTTTTCTGGCAAATCAATTCTCAAATAACTTTTAGGTTTAGGATAGGTTGATTCATTTCGACATGACAAAAGGATTAAAACTAGAAAGGTGAAAGCAATATTAAACCACCGCATTAATCGTAATTTTGACTTTTTTAATTCTCCTTTTGTCTGCGGCTTCAACAGTTATAGTGTATCTGTCAAAGCTTATTTTTTCGTTTTTTAGCAAGATTTTCCCTGCTTGTTCTATGCAAAAACCAGCAATTGTATCAGATTCTCCTTTTTCTTTTTCAAAAATTTCCCCATCAATTTCTAAGAGTTTATATATGTCTATAAGCGTAGTTTTGCCATCAAAAATATAATTTAACTCATCTAATTTTTTGTAGTTTATATCCTCTTCATCAAATTCATCTGTTATTTCTCCAACAATTTCTTCTAATACGTCTTCAAGAGATACAATACCTGATGAACCTCCGTATTCGTCAACAACGATAGCAATATGTGTTTTTTCTTCTTGAAATTCTTTTAACAAATCATCTAGCTTTTTGTTTTCCGGGACAAATTTGGGCTCTCTAAGTAAATTGGGCCACTTAAAATTCTTTTTTTCATTCATTTTCCCAAGTAAATCCTTGGCATAAAGAATCCCTTTAATTTTATCAAAAGAATCTTCAAATACTGGAATCCTAGAGTATTTAATTTCTTTGAGTTCACTCATCAACTCATTAAATGGGGTGGTAATTTCAAAGCTTATTACATCAGTTCTGGGTGTCATTATTTGCTTAACGTCCGTATTACCAAATTTTACAATTCCTTCTAAAATTTTCTTTTCATCTTCATTGTCTACACTATCCACTGTTAAATTGAGCGCATGTTCTAATTCATTTGCTTGGATAGATTCTTTCCTTTTCTCTATTCTTTTATCAATTAGGTTAGTGCTATTAACAAGTATTTGACTTATAGGGTAAAATAATTTTTTTAGTAATTGAAGAGGTATAGCCATAAACTTAGAAAATTTAAGGTTATAGTTGTTTGCATAAACTTTTGGGATTACTTCACCAAAAAGAAGGATTAAGAAGGTTATAAAGATTACTTGAATAATAAAATTCATTGTATCACTGATACTTCCTTCTATGATCAAGTTATTAAAAACAAAATTTGAAGCCATCACTATGGATACATTAATAAAATTGTTTGCAATTAAAATAGTGGCAAGGAGTTTTTTAGGTTCTTTGAGTAATGTTAGGACTCGTTTGTTCGCATTTCTATTTTGATCTTCAAGTTCAAACCGTTGTTTATTACTAATACTAAACATAGCTACTTCTGATCCAGAAAGTAAGGCTGATAAAACAACCAAGATTAAAACACAAAAAATGGAAAGTCCAAGTTCAAAATCAATAGGTTGAAAAATTTGTGAAAAAGATAGTAGAAAGCTACTCGGGGAAGGGTCCAAACTAATTTGTTTCGTTAAACATAAAGTTAAAATGGAAGATCATCTGAATCATCTGGTCCAGAAAAATCTTCGTTTTGGGTGGTACTACTGGTTGCTGAAGCGGGTTGAGAAGGCGGAGAAGTTGAATTATCAGAAGACTTTCCTAGCATAGTCAAATTATCAGCAACTACTTCAGTGGTATATTTAGTATTTCCATCTTGATCTTGCCAAGATCTAGTTCTAAGTTTTCCTTCTATGTAAACCTTATCACCTTTTTTTAAATATCGTTCTGTAATGTCTGCAAGTCCTCTCCAAACCACAATGTTGTGCCATTCTGTTTGTGAAACTTTTTCACCAGTTTTTCGGTCTTTATAATTCTCAGAAGTAGCAATTGGGAAATTGGCAACTGTGGCCCCATTTTCTAGATGCCTAACATCTGGATCTTTTCCTAAGTTCCCTATTAAAATTACTTTGTTTACACTACCTGACATGATGTATTATTTAAATCAAAATTAGTTATTCTAAGTGAAATGCTAAATTTTCTTTGATATAATTTTCAATTATTTTAGGTACTGGAAAATTATCTAAATCATCTACATCAACTTTAATATAGTTATTATTTGTTGGGAGAGTATTCACATTTATCCACCAAAATGTACCCATTATTAATTGATGTGATAACACATGTTTTTTAAGATGCTTTCCTTTTAATTCTCCTTTTAAATCGAACCTAGATAAGGGGTCATCAATTTCTTCATTTGTTTCGAAAAGAGGAAATTGATATAAGTGTTTCCAAATATCTTTTTGTGTTCTTTTTGCTAAAAGAACTTCGTTTTTACAATGAAAAATAATAAAATTAAAAAATCTAGTTTTCACCTTTTGCTTTCTAATTTTAAGCGGCAGACTGGTAGTTAAATTATGTTTTTTGGCAAAACATATTTCTGATAGATCACAACTATTACACTTGGGAGACTTTGGTGTGCATACCATTGCTCCAAATTCCATTATGGCTTGGTTATAAGTACTATGCTCATAATCGGGAATACTTTGATGGGCAATATCTTTTATAATTTCTTTCCCTTCTTTACTGTTTATATCCTCCTTTACTCCAAAAAATCTACTTAAAACCCGGTATACGTTTCCATCAACAACCGCCTTTTTTTCATTAAAGCTAAAGGAAGCAATAGCGCTAGCAGTATAATCCCCAATCCCTTTTAATTTTATTAAATCCGTGTAGTTGTTTGGGAAGGAACCTTCCAGATTAAAGTAGATAAATTTTGCTGTGGCATGCATGTTTCTAGCTCTTGAGTAATACCCCAGCCCTTGCCAGTATTTTAGTACCTCTTCTTCTTTTGCATTAGCGAGAGATTTTAAATCCTTAAATCGTTGGATAAACCTGTTAAAATACGGCAATCCTTGATTAACACGTGTTTGTTGAAGTATGATTTCACTTACCCAAATTCGATAAGGATCAGTTGTGTTTCTCCAGGGCAATTCTCTGTGGTTTTTTTTATACCAATTGATTAAAGAAACGGCAAACATGAATTATTAATTTTGATTGTAAAATAATTTTAGTTGTTTTTTGTCATTAGGTAAATATTCAATAAATAAAATTATATTTGCAACCCAATTAATGGAATATTCATAATTTATTATGACAAAAGCAGATTTAGTTGCAGATATATCAGAAAAAACAGGAATCGAAAAGATTGCTGTTCAGGCTACAATAGAATCGTTCATGAAATCCATCATAGATACCATGGAAAATGGCGAAAATGTATATTTGAGAGGATTCGGAACATTCGTAGTAAAGAAAAGAGCAGAAAAAACAGGTAGAAATATTTCAAAGAATACCACTTTGATAATACCTGAGCATTATGTACCTCAATTCAAGCCTTCAAAATCATTTGTAAATGGCGTCAAGAATAAGGTAAAGAAGTAAAAAAATTATTAATTATTAATTAAAAGATTAGTATGCCTAGCGGTAAAAAAAGAAAAAGACATAAGATGTCTACCCATAAACGTAAAAAGCGTTTAAGAAAGAATAGACACAAAAAGAAGTAAGATACGTTTGATTTTTTTGTGCTTCTGTATTTTTTACAGCTCAGCATCACGATCAGATAGGAGGTTAAAGTGTCTTATGAATTAGTTATCAATTCTAATCAAGACGAAGTTGTCACAGCACTACTTCATGAAAATAAGCTTATTGAGCTTCACAAAGAAGGGTTAGATGATAGATTTAATGTTGGTGATGTTTATTTAGGGAAAGTTAAAAAAATTGTACCTAGTTTAAATGCTGCATTTGTAGATGTGGGGTACGAAAAAGATGCTTTTCTTCATTATTTGGATTTGGGCCCTCAATTCAAGTCCATGAATAAATATGTTCAAGCTTCAATTAAAGGAAAACAATCTACTCATAAATTGGGTTATAATAAAATTGAAGCTGATATTTCCAAGGATGGAAAAATAAAAGAACATATTTCTTCAAATCAACTTATTGCAGTTCAAGTAACAAAAGAGCCTATATCATCAAAAGGGCCACGATTAAGTGCTGAAGTTACTATCCCTGGGAGATATTTGGTTTTAGTTCCTTTTTCAGAAAAAATTTCGGTATCTCAAAAAATAAAAGATGCAAAAGAGAGAGATCGTCTAGTCCGTTTAATAAATAGTATAAAGCCGAGAAAATTTGGTGTTATCATTAGAACTGTGGCCCAAAATAAAAAGGTGGCCGAGTTAGATCAAGACCTGAGAGATCTAGAACAAAAATGGGCCAAGATGTATGGTGAAATGAAAAATGCTTCACCGAGAAAGAAACTTCTTGGAGAGATGAATAGAGCTACTACTGTACTTCGCGATGAATTGAATAAAGAGTTTAGTAGCATACATGTTGACGATGAAGGCTTATTCAATGATTTAAAAGATTATGTTAAGACTATTGCACCTGAAAAGGAAGAAATTGTTAAGCTATACAGCGGTAAAGTAAGCTTATTTGAATACAGGGGGATTAACAAACAAATTAAAGCCACATTTGGAAGAAAAGTAAATTTAAAATCTGGTGCTTATTTAATAATTGATCACACTGAGGCTATGCATGTCATTGATGTTAATAGTGGGAATAGAAAGGCAACCAATACAGATCAAGAATTAAATGCTTTAGATACAAATATTGAATCTGCTGAAGAAATAGCTCGTTTACTTAGATTAAGAGATATGGGGGGAATTGTGGCAATCGATTTCATTGATATGTATGATCGAGCAAATAACAAGAAATTGGTAGAAAGTTTCAAACAGTTCATGAAGGGTGACAAAGCAAAGCACAACATTCAAGCCCCTAGTAGATTTGGAGTTGTTGAGTTAACCCGTCAACGAGTGAGACCGGAAACTGAAATAAAAACAACTGAAACGTGCCCAACCTGTTTTGGTAAAGGTGAGGTACAGGCTTCTATTCTTATCATAGATGAAATTGAATCGGTATTAAATTCGATTATTAATGAGGGTAAAGCAAAAAGTATCAATCTTAATGTACACCCTTTTATTGAAGCTTTTTTGAAAAAAGGATTCAAAAGTATTCAACGGTCTTGGTTTCTAAAACATAAAAAGTGGGTAAACATCCATCCCATCACAGATTACGGAATCTTGGAATTTCAATTTATTGATGATACTGGGAAAGTGCTTTAAAGGTGGCTCCAGCCTTGAGCTGTTATAGGAATCGAGGTGTCACCGTGGCCTATCAAATTGTATCCACTTTCCTTTTTCGTGATATGCCCAATGATAGATAAAGCTGTATTTTTTGAAACAAGCTCAAAATCTTTTTGGTTAATGGTAAATAGTAGTTCATAATCTTCTCCACCGTTTAGTGCACAAGTGGATGGATTTAAATTAAAATCCATAGCTGTATTATATGTTTGTTGATCAATAGGAATCTTTTCTTCGTACAGCTGGCATCCTACTTCACTTTGTTTACAGAGATGTAAAATTTCAGACGCTAACCCATCAGAAATATCAATCATACTAGTGGGCATAATTTTATTTTTTTCAAGATATTGAATTACATCTTCTCTAGCCTCTGGTTTAAGTTGCCTTTGCAAAATATAATTAAAATCATCCAATTCAGGTTGCATATTTGGATCACTTTTCCATACTTCTTTTTCTCTTTGTAGTATGGTTAACCCCAAATAAGCACCCCCCAAATCACCAGAAACTACAATTAAGTCATTTTCTTTTGCGCCACTTCTTTTGACAATATTATTTTCATCATTTTCGCCCAGAGCGGTAACCGAAATTATTAGTCCAAATGGCGATGATGAAATGTCGCCCCCTATTATATCCACATTATACTTTTTACAAGCAAGCAGAATACCATCATAAAGTTCGTCAATGGCTTCTAGAGTATATTTGCTGGAAAAACCTAAACTCACGGTAATTTGTTTTGGCTTCGCATTCATAGCATAAATATCACTAAGATTAACCACAACAGATTTGTATCCTAGGTGTTTTAGTGGAGTATAGGTCATATCAAAATGAATCCCTTCAATTAATAAGTCAGAACTTACTAATGTGTTTTTTTCGTGTGCAACTATTCCTGCATCATCTGATGGCCCAAGAATGGTTGATTCTTGATAGGATTTTATTTTTTTTGAGATTCTATCAATCAGCCCGAATTCTCCTAATTCTTGAAGGCTTTTTATTTTTTTTGAAGTAGACATTTGAGCAAATGTAATAGATAAAAAAAAATCATGCTGCATATTTTTGTTTAACATTTGAAAACCAGAAAACGAGATCACTCATTTTCCTTTTTTTTAAATATTATTTGGGGTATATTTGTCTTGTTTATAATTATTCTAAATAAGATTTAATGATAAAAGTCACAGATAATGCTAAATCCAAGGCCCTGCAGCTCATGAGCGAGGATGGGAAAAACGGATACTTTATTAGAGTTGGGGTGAAAGGGGGAGGCTGCTCAGGTCTTATGTACGAACTTGATTTTGATAATACATTAAATGAAAGCGATAAATCATTTGAAGATAATGGTATAAAGGTAGTTGTTGATAAAAAAAGTTTTTTGTATTTAGTGGGTACAACATTAGATTTTTCAGGGGGTCTTAATGGAAAGGGTTTTGTTTTTAATAACCCCAATGCAGACAGAACCTGTGGATGTGGGGAAAGTTTTTCATTATAATTTTAAATGTCTTACACAGAAAAAGAATTAAAAAAAGAATTAGAAGGCAAGTCCTATGAGTTTGGATTTGTAACGGATATTGAAGCCGAAAAAGCTCCTGTTGGTTTAAATGAAGAAATTATTAGGCTTATTTCATCTAAAAAAAATGAACCAGATTGGTTATTAGAGTATAGATTAAATGCATTCCGTATTTGGAACGAAATGTCTTCTCCAGATTGGGCTCATGTGAAATATCAAGAGCCTGACTTTCAAAACATATGTTATTATTCAGCACCTAAACAAAAAAAGCAATTAGAAAGTTTAGATCAAGTTGATCCAGAGTTGCTTAGGACCATGGAAAAGTTGGGTATTTCAATGGAGGAACAAAAAAGATTAACAGGTGTAGCTGTTGATTTTGTGATGGACTCTGTCTCTGTAGCCACTTCATTTAAGGATAAATTAGCGGATCTTGGAATCATATTTTGTTCATTCTCAGAGGCAGTTCAAAATCATCCTGAACTGGTTAAGAAATACATGGGTTCTGTAATTCCAGCTTCAGACAATTATTATGCGGCATTAAACAGTGCAGTGTTTACGGATGGGTCGTTTTGTTATATCCCAAAAGGAGTTAGATGCCCCATGGAATTATCTACTTATTTTCGGATCAATGAAGCTGGAACAGGTCAATTTGAGCGCACTCTAGTAATTGCTGACGAGTCAAGTTATGTAAGCTATTTAGAAGGTTGCACCGCACCTCAACGAGATGAAAATCAATTACATGCTGCAGTTGTAGAATTAATTGCATTGGACCAGGCTGAAATTAAATATTCAACTGTACAAAATTGGTATCCAGGTGATGAAAACGGTAAGGGTGGTGTCTTTAATTTTGTGACTAAAAGAGGCTTGTGTGGGTACCGATCTAAGATTTCTTGGACACAGGTAGAAACAGGATCTGCCGTAACATGGAAATATCCATCATGCATTTTAAAAGGAGATTATGCCGTAGGTGAATTTTATTCGGTTGCTTTAACTAATAACTACCAGCAAGCAGATACAGGAACTAAAATGATTCACGTAGGTAGAAATACTAAATCTACTATCATCTCTAAAGGAATTTCTGCTGGATTCAGTCAAAATAGCTACAGAGGTCTTGTGAAAATTGGGAAGGGAGCAAAAAATGCACGAAACTTTTCGCAGTGCGACTCTTTACTAATGACAGACCGATGTGGAGCACATACGTTCCCTTACATTGAGTGTGAAAATCCATCAGCCATGGTTGAGCACGAGGCCACTACATCTAAAATAGGAGAAGATCAACTTTTTTATTGTATGCAAAGAGGTATTCCTGAAGAAAAGGCTATTAGTTTAATTGTTAACGGTTATGCAAAAGAAGTATTGAATAAACTTCCAATGGAGTTTGCAGTTGAGGCTCAAAAATTACTTGAGATTAGTTTAGAAGGATCAGTAGGATAATATTACAAGAAAAAATGGATACAGTATTAAAGATTGAAAATTTACATTGTCAGGTTCAAGGCCAACAAATCTTAAAAGGACTTAATCTCGAGATAAAGAGAGGCGAAGTTCATGCTATTATGGGTCCTAATGGCTCTGGTAAAAGTACATTGTCTTCCGTTTTAGCAGGTAAAGAAGATTATGAAATTACAGCAGGGCAAATTCTATATCAAAATGAAGACATTGGTGAACTTAGCCCTGAGGAAAGATCATGGAAAGGAATGTTTTTAGCATTTCAGTACCCCGTTGAGATTCCAGGTGTAAGCAATATCAATTTTTTAAGAACTGCATTAAATGAAAGAAACAAAGCTCTTGGTAGAGATCAAATATCAGCCAAGGACTTTTTGAGATTAGTCAGCGAGAAATCATCCTTAGTTGGTTTAGATAACAAGCTTAAAAATAGATCTGTAAATGAAGGTTTTTCGGGTGGAGAAAAGAAAAGAAATGAAATTTTCCAAATGGCAATGCTAGAGCCTACATTGTCTATTTTAGATGAAACAGACTCTGGGTTAGATATTGATGCGCTTAAAATCGTGTCAAATGGTGTTAATACTTTAAAATCAGAAGACAACGCAACTATAGTAATCACGCATTATCAAAGGTTATTGGATTATATAGTCCCAGATTTCGTACATGTATTGTATGATGGTAAAATTGTTAAATCAGGAGATAAGTCTTTAGCTCTAGATCTTGAGGAAAGAGGTTATGATTGGTTAAAATTAGAAAAGGCCCTTTAATTTTAGCTAACCGATGAGTACATTAAATTTTAATAAAGATTCTTTTTCAATAGATAACCTTTCATGGGCTTCTGTTGATGCAGCTAAATTACCTAAAAAGTCAGAGGAAAATTGGAGATATTTAAAATGGGGTAAACTAAAGAAAATAAATTTTCATGGTGATTTTAAAAATTACTTATCTGATCTAGACGATTTAGATTTGCCTCAATTAGATGGCTATACCATTGTTATCGAAAATGGAGTCTTTAACGATAATTTATCACATATTCCTACGCACTTAGATGGACTAGAATTTTCCTTCACTAAAAATAATTCTTTAGTAAAAGAGGATAGCTATTTTGATGTTTTAAATACGTGTTTTGTGAATAAATCAGTTAATATAAGAACCGTAGCTAATGCCATAATAAAAGAACCTATTAATATTGTTAATGTAATCACTTCATCAGAAGGATTTGTTAACACCAATACCCATCTTTACCTATCCACTAATTCTTCTCTTACTTTAAACGAATTCTATTTAGCAAGTGATAAAACAATAAATGGATTAACGAATCATCAATGCTCCATTTCAATTGAAAAGGAGGCAAAATTGGTGCTGAATAGATATCAATATCCAAATCACAACTTTCAAATTTGTAAAGATGTTATTTTACAAGAGGAAGATTCTTATTATACCTCTAATAACTTTAGTTCATCCGGAATTTTGGTCAGAAATGATGTCCGTGTGAAAGTAAGTGGTGAAAACTGCCATACAGAACTCAATGGGATTTTCACTCCCTCTTCAAATGAATTTATTGACAACCACACTCTGATTGATCATGCAGCCCCAAATTGTAAATCATTTGAAAATTATAAAGGTTTAATTAAGTCAAATGGAATTGGGGTTTTTAATGGAAAAGTCATTGTGGAAAAAGACGCACAAAGAATTGAGGCATTTCAGCAAAATAACAATATCCTAATTCATGACGATTCTACAGTATATTCTAAGCCAGAGCTAGAAATTTATGCTGACGATGTGAAATGTAGTCATGGCTCTACAACTGGTCAATTTGATGATGAAGCTCTATTTTATTTGAGATCAAGAGGCCTTAGCCAGGATGCTGCAATGGAATATTTAACATTGGGATTTGTACATGAAATACTGGACTGCTTCAAGAATTTAAATCACAGGGAATTTATTTTAAAGAAATTCCTTTTAAATTAAAATGCATAAAATTTGTAATTTGATCATCATGAATTACAGATTTTTCTTCTTGTTTATCGTAAATATATTGTGTGTTCTCGCTTACCCACAGGAACTAAAGCTGTCATTTTCTGAACCATTTAACTCTGTCGGACTTGAATCCATTTCATGTATTCCAATTGAAGATAAAATAGTCCATGTACAACAAAAAAGTAAGGAGGATCTCTGCGCACTAACTGTTCACGTTTTTGATGCTCAGTTGAAGAAAAAAGCTTCATTTGAATTAAATGAACCTAAATACACATTTCTTTCTGTAAAGTACTTTTTTAATGAAATTTTTGTATTTGCAAGCCTCAATGAAAATAATCATACGTCTTTATTATATACAAAATTTGATTTACAAATAGGATTTTCATCATTTAAAGAAATTTTTAAAGAGCCTCACAAAGCTGGTTATCCTACCACTTTTGTATTTCCAGAAAATTCGTACAATTCAGAGCTTAGTATTTTGGCTGAACTACCCTATGTTAAAAATAAGAATGAAGATATAAAATTGTTGATTTTTGATCATCAAATGGGATTGATCAAAGAGATATATAATAAGTTGGAAATAATTTTTGATCCGAAGAGAGATAACAAGTTAATCGTATCCCCAAAAGGGAGAGTTTTTTTAATAAAAACACATTGGCAAAAAGGAAATAATTTTGCAATTTACAAGTTAGGTCAAGGAACCACTCAAGAGAAAGTTATTAAGTTGAATAGAAATAAAATCTCAGCTTTAGATTATTTTTTTAATTCAAAGAATGAGTTGGTTATTGCTGGGTTTTATAGTTCTCAAATAAGGTATAACTATGAAGGTTTTTTTTTACTGAAGTATGATCATGATCTACATTTGACTCATAAAAATCAATATTATTTTAGTGAAAAAATCATTAAAACATTTAAGTCTGCTAAAGATATTAAGGAATCTGGTTTTGGATTAGATAAATTCAGATTAACTAGTTTTAATTTGGATAAAGAGGGAAATCATTTTTTAGTAGCGGAACACTTAGGTAGAAAGAAGATGAAAGATGTAAACAACTGGTATTCTGCAGGAATGACAATTGTTAAGTTCAATAAGAACGGTAATTATGTGTGGGGCTGCCCAATTAAAAGAGAGCAGATAAGCTCTTCAAGGAGTTTCTTAGGTAGTTTTACCTTGAATGATTTTACTGAACCATATTACTTTTATAATGCTTTATCCAATCTTGATTTAAAGAAAGGTATACCTCCAAATTATGGAACAAATAATTATTGTGGAACTAACCATATTACTTTTGATGATTTTGGAATATATTCTACTAAAGAACTTTCTATTTCCTTCCCAGATACCAAGAAGTGGGCATTCAATCCAAATCAATTAAACCCACTAAAAAATCAAAAATCAATTTTTGAAATCACCACAGAAATGAGGGATAAGTCTTGTTTAGCAATAATCAATTAATTAAAAGATATTTACTTCTCGTTCCAACTTAACTTGAAATTTGTTGTAAACATCCTCTAAAATATCTTGAGACAGGTCGAAAATTTCTTTTCCACTAGCATTGTTATAATTTACCAAAACAAGAGATTGCTTTTTATGAACACCAAAATTTCCAAAATCTTTCCCTTTCCAGCCTGCTTTCTCAATCAGCCAGCCTGCTGCAAGTTTTACTTCCTTTTCATTTATAGCGTATGAAACAACTTCCGGAAATTTAATTTTTATTTTTTTAAACTGTTCCTGCGGAATAATAGGGTTTTTAAAAAAGCTTCCTGCATTTCCAATTTTCTTTGGGTTGGGAAGTTTATTTGTTCTTATCTCGATTACGGCATTACTAACATCTTTTAGAGTAGGTCTGCTAATTTTATTTTTAATTAAAGTACTATTAATATCTCCGTATTTAGTATTTAGTATGGGTTTTTTTTGTAATCTCAACTTAATATCTAGTATGATGTATTGGTCCTTGAGATCATTCTTAAATACGCTTTCTCGGTAACCAAACTCGCATTTTTTTCGGTCAAAAGAAACAGTTTTGCCTGTTTCAATTTGATATGCATTTAGTGAAATAAACGTGTCCTTAATTTCAGCTCCGTAAGCACCTATATTTTGCATTGGTGCCGTACCACAATTTCCTGGAATTAAGCTCATATTTTCAACTCCTCCCCATTTGTTATTCACGGCATAGGTGACAAATTTATGCCAGTTCAC
>CACAYQ010000045.1 GCA_902536695.1 uncultured Bacteroidota bacterium
GACTCTATACCTGCACCAGCAATATCAATCTTTTTATACTCAACAATACAAAGCATAAGGGCAACTACAAGAACAAGACCTGTTAATATAAATACTGACCTAGACTTTGTGTCTTCACTGCTTATGTTTGGATTTTTCTTAGGTTCCATTTAGGCTAAATTAAGCATAATAAATTATTTCTTAGAATGTACATTTATGAAATCTCCCCTTCATACTCATCTGAAGAAAGAAGTTCATTTAATTCATTTTCGTCAGAAACTTTGATTTTAATCATCCATCCTTCTCCGTATGGATCTTCATTAACCACCTCAGGGTTAGTCTCCAATTTTTCATTGAACTCAATAACCTCACCAGAAATAGGCATAAACAAATCAGAAACTGTTTTAACCGCTTCAACTGTTCCAAACACTTCTTCTTTTTCAAGCGTTTCATCTAAAGTCTCCACTTCTACATAAACAATATCACCCAATTCGCTTTGTGCAAAATCGGTTACCCCAACTGTAGCTACTTCACCATCTAATGAAAGCCATTCGTGATCTTTAGTATATTTTAATTCTTTTGGAACGTTCATAATGAATCAATTTATTGGTGCAAATAAACAAAAAAAAGAGTATTTATTCACCTATCTCAACTGGAATCTTAAAGCAAAACCTCCGTTGGTATTTGCTGTAGGAAAAGAAGTTGAAATAAAAGGTGTATTTACCCTTCTATCAAAATATAATCTAAGCATTAGCTGTTTTGTTAAATTATAGTCTCCCGAAAACTGGATGGTTACTGCTCTTTGGCCTGCAGTAGGTAAATTCTGATTCTCTACAATTTTTCTTGTGATGGTTTTATTATCACGTACAGCCACATCTAATCTCATTCTAAGATCGCTAGGTTCAATTGGGTTACCAGCTAGTTTAAATGGTAATTTTAGTTTTTTCCAAGTATACCCTGTCCCAAACTTCCACTCGCTCCCTTTGATTTCTGTGATTTGATTGTTCGCTAAACTCAATGAAACATTTCTATCTTTTTTCATTTCAAATTTTACTGACATGTTGTTTTTTAAAGTCAAATCAACACCCAATAGCGGGGCAAATTGCTCCATAATATTCATTGTTAAAATTTGTTTTTGAGATATATAATTTCCAGCTATATCGGTCTCAATGGCATTTCCTTCACTGTCCCAATTCCCGCTAAGGTTAGTGGTATAGTTCCCCAAGGTAAAGTTAGATCTGTAGGCATGTGAAAAAGATAATTTTTTAATGTGCTTTTTAACCGCTTTTATTTTAGTTAGTCCATCAAAAGTAATCCTCCAATTGGGTAATGGTATTCGCTGACTTAGAGGATTGATGTTATTAATATTTGGTGTCTCACCACGATATGCACAAAGAAAAGCTCCGATGATAACATCTTGTTGTGTACTGTCATATCCAGCATAATAACCCGTGTTTTCAAGAGTTTGTGGAGAATTTGGATTAGTCAACGCAACAAGTTCTGAAACATCTTGCCTGTAGCTTAGTAAGTTCTCCCAAATTTGATTACTCAATGTAGTATCATTTAGTTTATCTGCTTTGAAGGCGGTTCTCCAGGTTATTATGGATGTGCTAAATGAACCATTAAATTGATTATTTAATAAAGCAAATTGATCAAAATCATCAAGACCTAGATTAGAAGATCTATTCTCCATCAAATTCCGCTCAGCTGAAAGATCAATTCGCAAACTATTTATAGGCTTTATAGAAGCCTTAAAGTTCATATTTTCTGTGTGATTGGACCTATATTGAGTACTTATATAATTATAATTTGAGGTGTCCACAAGCCAACCATTGTCGTAAGCATGATGAGCAAAATTCATTCTGGTCCTAGTCCCCATTAAATCTCTTTCCTGGTATCCTCCAGCAATAAACGCTAATCCAGGAGAAAGCCAATCATCGTCCATCCCTAACATGTTGGTTTGACTTCCATACCCTGGAAGCATAATACCATCATTGGTATTAAAAGAACCGTTAATGCTTTTTACAGACATCAATACCCTGGCAAATTGATCAACTATTTTCATTACTGGACTATCACTTTTTTTCTTTTTCTTTCCTTTTTTATCCCCGTCTTTTTCTTCCTCATTTTCTTTTTTGGATGTTTTCTTTCCACCTGCAGATACATTACTTCGAGATCTAGAAATTCTTGAATTTCCATATTTTTTATTCACTCTTTTTAGGTAAGGAACCTTATTATAAAGTGATGTAAAATTCAGTTTACCAGACCATGCAACTACTCTTGAATTTTGTACAATATTTCCTACCGAAAGAGTATCATTATCTAGTGCTAAGGGAGCTCTAGTCCAATCAAAATTTGCCGTGTATCTTGTGGTAAGCGTTATCCAATCCGTAAGTGGGAACTTTTTAAGTGGCCAAGTGTAGGAAACGTTACTCGTATGGTTATAGCTCATATTTTCTCCTAAGTTTTTTAAACTTTTGTTTACTAAGCTCTGGTCAAAATCATCTTCATACCCAAATATACCATAATCAATTCTCCCCGGAGTTTCCTGCACAAAGGCACTATTTGTAGCTTGAAGATCAAACTTTAGGCTCTTGGTCAAATCATATTTAAAATCATAATTTCTATCCCAATTGAATTGTTTACCATATTGAGGAACCTCAAAATTCTCACCACCAGGAAAATTATATCTAGTTGAAAAAATATTATAGGTTCTATTCACATTATTCCGAATTGCAATTTGTTTTGGTAAATAATAAAAGTTGAAATCCCTCAAAAGTCTTAACCATTTAGACTTTCTGATAAAATTTACTTTTTTAAAAGGTTCTAATGGCTTTATGTTAGGTGAGTATTGATAATTAATACTTCCTAAATAGTTACGTTGAATATCTTGCCTTGTATTGATATCTCTGTGAGAAAACTCTGTAAAAGAATAATTTAAACTGAAATTGGAAACATCCCACGGCATGGGAATTTTTGCTTTTGGTTTTTTATTGATTTGTTTTGTATCATTCTTTTTTTCTCCCTCTTTTTCCTCAGTCTCATTTTGTGCTTCTTTTTTTCCTTTTTGTTTTGGTAATTTCTTTTTCTTCTTGTTTATTTTGACATTAGTAAAATTGATGGATTTTCGCTCTGTCAAATCAATGCCATTGTATAGTCGTTCTCGCCATTGATCTTCGGTTTCTGTGGATTCTTGCTTGAAAATCAAATCGGGACTTAAAGGATCATAAAGTGGTTTTATCACATTCCTAGAGTAACCCACATACATTGGGAGATTTACACCTGATTGATCACCAAAAAACTTATCTAATTTAATGGTGCTTGAGGCGTCAAATCCGTACATGAATTCTTGTTGTCTTTCGGCAACACGTTTTTCCATACTCCCAAACCCTGGTGTCGAATAATTTCCTGAAATCGCAAAATCAGCTAAATCAGCTAAGTTCCCATTCATTCTTCCCACAGTGGCCCATCCTCCATTTTCATTAAAATCACTCAATCGTAGTTCGTTTACCCACACTTCCACACATTTGTCTTGCCCATCATCAGGCAGCCATTGGTTATTCGGATCTGTACTTTTAGGATTTCTAATTCCTATCATGATGGTTCTTACCCCTTGTAAATTTGGATTTCCTTTTACTGCAATATTAGAAGATGAATTGTCTGGATCTCTCTTAACGTACTTTTCAAATTGACTGATGTTGGCAAAATTTCTTTGTTCTTTAAGGTCTTTTAGTGCTTGTAAATTGATTACCATATTATTTTCTTCTGGCCAAACAGAGTAATCATTATTATTATACCAGGGTGAAATTTTAAGCGGCATCTCATATTCATAGTAATTGGAAACAAAATCTGTTCCTAACCTTACAAAAACCGTTACCTCATTGTCATTAGTTGGAGCAGTGCCTGGGTTGGTTTCTCCGTGTACAAACATTTTAATCTTATTGTAATTCCTTATGTCTAAGTTTACGTTTCTGTAAATGGCTTTTGAGTCTCCATCTTTTAGCCCACATACATCAATTACTAAACTTTGTTCATTTACTTGGTTGCCTATAAATTGCGTATTTTGTTGTCTTATAATATCAGGAGGAAGCACATAATTAATAGGGTCTCTACCCCCGTTTTCTTCGATACTTACAGCACTTACATTAAATTGTGTAGTTTGTTCTTCGTCTTGTATATATTCTCCATCTGCTAATAAAGAACCCAAATACCTTCTCCATTCTCCCCTTATTAATTCTAACCTGGCAAATCTAAGTGTAACTTCTTGGGACCAATTGTGCATAAACATCCTTATAAATCGAATAGACCTGAAATCTTGAATATCATTTATCCTTTTAGAAAACTCAGCTACAGGCACTCTAAACTGGTACCATTTGATACTTTTCCCATTGGGTAGGGAGCTTGATGGTGGTTCGTATATATCAGTAATGTAGTTTTTTCCTATTTGCATATTATTCGGATCTAACTCAATTTTATATTGGAAATAGCTTTCCGTCTCACTTAAATTATTGTCGAGGTTTATATCTTCTATGTTGGGTAAGGTTGAAGCCGAAGTAGGGTATCTATCGACATTCATGGTATCAGACATTTCCGATGTAGGAGAATTTCCATCTGGGCTATTGTAATTTTTATATCTATCAATAATATTCGTTTGAGGAGTATATTCATCGTCCCTATAATATGCATAATTATCAGATGACGGATCAATTAAAATTTGTTGCAATACCAAAGGGTCTGCGATGTAATTCTGAGCAGTTGAAATGTAGTCATCAAAATAGTTGCGTTCTTTATCATCGGGTAGTCCATCAAAACCTACGTCTTGGTGTTCTCTTGATGCTAGGTTATTATCAAATGCATTTACAATAGCCTGTGTATTAGGAACCACCCCCCACTCTGTATATTCCAATGCATTTGAATTAGCTACAAAATCTCCGTCTGGAGGTAATCCATTTTCAAACGATTTTCTTCCATCTCTTAGTAAGTCCTCTGAAACGTTCCCCAAATTGATGTAAAAATCACCCCCTGTAGAATTATCTGAGTCTTCATTAAAGGGGTCCATCATCCAAAATTGAATAAATTCAATATTAGCTGCTTCAAAATCATTGGTCGTTAATGTTCTCATAATACCTCCCCATCTTGATTGGGGATTATTTAATTTTCCTGAAATGGGGTCGACTCCAGCAGTATAATTGGAAGGGGTCAAGTCAAAATTGTAAGGCCCTCTCTCCGTTGGAAAATAAGAGATATCAAATACGGGTATATTCGGCAATTGACCTGGAGGAAGATTAACATTAGGAAAAACTTCATTCACTAAAATTTGTCTCATTGTATGTTTATTAATAATAGAATCATCAAGGTTAACAACATTATTAAAACCTCTGGCGTAAAAAATGGATGGATCAACCACATACCAAGACATTTTAGCTCTGTTTTTACCATAATTTAGGTCATTATAAAGACTTGCTTCTGGAAATAAATCCGGTTGCCCTTGTGGAAGAGAAGATAAAACCCAATTGTTAAATGTTCTAATATCAATGGCACTTTGGCTTCCTTCAAAATCATCGATATATGAAGCTCCATTATCACCAGCTACATCAATTGCCTTGTTATGGCCAGGAATCAAGCCTGCAATCTCACCTGAAAAATTAATTTGAGATTTTTCTTTTGTTTCAATAAATGGAAGTAAGTCAACCATTTTAGTTAAAAATGGGATCTCTTTCTTAAACGCACCATCTAATCCCACCATGGTATTGGCTATTGGCTCATCACCTGCATTCACCTTTTGGGTTAACGGCCGTTCTTTAAGTCTCATGATCGTACCACCAATATGCGCATCCTTGTTGATTTTATAATCCAAGTGAGTTCCTACCATGGTTTTCATTTGGACACTAAATAAAGAATTACTCTCTAACGAGATTTTAATGGGTGTACCTGAACTGAGAATGCCATCATCTAAAATTCTAACTCTGCCTAAATTGTAATCTACTGTATATTGAACTCCTTCTGTTAAAATTTGCCCCCCGGCGGTAACCACCACAGAACCTTCAGGGATATTCATAGCATTTAATGAAATTTCAGATGTTACGGAGGATTGATAAACCCCTTTAATTTTGAAACGATTGAGCTCAGGAATTTGTTGAGCCGCAATTTTTGTACTATCATACAGTTGTTGGTAAACTACACTCTCTCTCACATTTTGAGAAATACCCTGCTCAGCCATTTTCCGATCAAGCGTTTTACCAAATGGTTCTATGGTGGAGAAATACAATCTCCCATTTCTTGGATTTATCGTACCCCCATTGGGAATTCTGCCTTGATTGTCTGTAATAGGTATAAAATCGAATATCCCATCTGCATAAACTTGTTGCTGCTGATTAAGACGATCCAGCTCTAACAGTTGTATCAACAATTTGTCATCTACGCCTGTTTTGGGGATGTAGTTTATATCTATTGAAGTAGAAGGATTATTATACCAAATATCTAATCTGAAATTGGTTGGATCAACCTGGTAAGCACCCAAAGAATATACATTTTTCATCATAATATCCCAAAGCTTTTTCTTTGGATTTCGCACAGTTGATTTTAACATTTTTAAATAGAGTGCGCTTTGGCCGGAGACACCATCAGTAGATAGTTCACCTACTTGATACGTTTTGCCCTGATAAGTGTATTGATAAGCTACTCCTAATACTTCGTCATTATTTAGAGATTGATTCAATGAAATAAAACCAAGAACAGCATTGTAGGTATATTCATTATTTGATAACATGCGAGCGTTTTCAACTTTTTCAAATTCAATACCTTGTTCCATATTGTAATTTGTTCCTGTAAGTGCATTGCTTGAGTTTACATAATTTCTTACATTTTGATCTGTATTGATGCTAGGATAGAGATTATTATGCTCATTATCAGGCAAATTATAACCCCCTGCAACCCATATTGGATTATGTAATTGATTTGACTTAGGCTCGCCTAAATCAGATAAGCAAATAATATTACGGGTATTATTTATAGTATTATTTCTATTGGTGACCCATACTTCAATTCGCTGGATCTGAACTCCAGAAGTGATCAGAGGAAGTGATCTCATGGAATTATCATAAGAATCCCTAAAATAATAACTTAAAAAAAAGTGCCTGTTTTCTTCATAATTATCCGCATTTATTTCAAATTCATTTTGCTGTGCCCCACCAGCAATTTCAATTTCCTTTTTTTGACCTTTTTGTTGAGATAAAACAGTTGTAGCTGTTAAACGACCGAACTTCAATTCGGATTTGATCCCAAATAAGCTCTGACTTCCGGAAATCAATGTACTGTTTAGAGGAAGAGAAACATTTCCTGCTTCAAGCTTTTGTAAAATATCATCTTCTTTTCCAGAATAATCTAAATTCAATTGATTTTCAAAATCAAAGGTAGCTTCTGTATTGTAGTTAAAGCCCAAATCCATCAAATCTCCAATCTTTCCTGTTAACGCCATTTGAATTTTTTGATCGAAATCAAAAGTGGTTATTCGTCTTTGTTGCTCTGGTAAAACGGGGTTGTCTGTTCTTGAAGAATTAAAACCAAAACTTAATTCCGCAGACCCCTGTGGTCTAATTTCAACAAAATCACTACCAAATAATTTTTGTGGTTTGGGCTTGTTAAGCTGAATATCTTCTTCTTGCTTTACATATTTGTAGTCAGACATTTCATCAAGATTCTTTTTCCAAAAGCTACTCATACTTTGCTGGTGTTGCATATCCAAATAATCATCCAGTGACATCTGACTGGATGGTCTAAAAGATGAGGAATCTTCAAATAGAGAATTGAAAATGTATTGACCAGAGTTGGGATCGTAGTTTACATTATTATTGATATTTAATGGTAAGTCAAAATCAATTAGCCCTTGTGAAAAATTGGTGGGGTCCAACGGGTCAGAAATGGGGAACAAAAGATCAATTTCAGGCGAATCGATTGAAACCACATGGCTTTTTAAAGGATAATGGGAATTAGCCTCCACACTTCCAAAAACACTAAATCCAAGTATTATTAAGACTAATTTTTTTAGCAATGTAAATTACATTAAACCGCTTTTAGGGTTTTTTTAATCAGTTCTTCCACAGAAGCTACATCTTCATTTGATAAAATTTCATCAATTGCTTTATTAGCTTTTTTCCTTTCTATCCCTAAAACGACTAATGCAGATAACGCTTCATTTTTTAAGGTATTGTCTTGAGAAGATAAAATATCGTTTATTGATTCAATTTTTTCTAATTTTCCCTTTAAATCAACAATAATTCGTTGTGCAGATTTAAGTCCAATTCCCTTGATACTTTTAAAGGCTTCCACATTGCTTTGATCAACTGCTAAAACCACATCGTCAGGCTTCATAGACGAAAGGATCATTAAAGCAGTATTAGCTCCAACGCCAGAAACATTTATTAATTCTTTAAACATGGTTCTTTCCTTTTCTTCAGCAAAACCAAATAATAAATGAGCATCTTCTCTTACAATGAGATGACTAAACAATCTCAATTTACCTTTTGATGGAAGATCTTCAAATGTATTGAGAGAAATATGTAATAAATATCCGATACCATTTACATCAATAACGACCTGATTTGGCAATTTTGATTCTAGTATACCTTCTACGTGTGCAATCATTTTATTTTCGATTTTGAACATCGATTACACCAAGTGTAATCATGTTTAATATTTCTCTCACTGACGACCCTATTTGAAGTACATGAACGGGCCTCTTCATTCCCAGTAGCACTGGTCCAATTGCTTCAAACTGGCTCATTTCTTTTACGAGTTTATAGGCTATATTTCCTGAACTCAAATTTGGAAATATCAATGTATTTGCCCTACCGTCAGCCAACATGGAAAAAGGGAAGAAATCACTAACTAGTTCTTTATTTACAGCAAAATTAGCTTGTACTTCACCATCTACCACCAAATCAGGATATTGCTTATGCAAATAAGTAACCGCTTCTCTCATTTTTACAGCATCCTCCCCCTCGTTTGACCCAAAATTAGAATAACTAAGCATCGCTATTCTTGGTTTAATTTTGTATTCTTTAACTGTTCTGGCAACAAGGAGTGTTATATCCACGATTTCTTCTATGGTCGGATTAATGTTTATCGTAGTATCAGCAAAAAATATAGGACCATCTTTACTAATTAGAATATACATTCCCGCAATTTTATTAATACCCTCTTCTGCCCCAATAACTTGTAATGCAGGTCTAATGGTTTCCTTGTAACTTCTTGTAATTCCTGAAATCATCACATCAGCCATCCCTGTTTCAACCATAGCTGAAGCATAATAATTTCGTTCTCTCATCATTTTTTTCGCCTCATAAAAAGTTAGACCTCTTCTCTTTCTTTTCTCATGTAAAATTTTAGCGAATCTTTCTCTTTGGTCAATCGTTTCATCACTTCTAGGATCAATGATTGTACAGTTTGGTAGATCAAGATTATATTCTTGGATTATTTTATTGATTTTAATCTCTCTTCCTAAAAGTATAGGTTCAGCTATGCCTTCTTCTAGAGCCATTTCTGCAGCTTTGAGTACTTTGTAGGTATCTGCTTCAGCAAAAACTACCTTTTTGGGATTCCTTTTAGCTTTAGCTGTAAGGTTCCTAACAAATTTATTATCCAAACCTAGTCGTTCCATCAGTTGATGCTCATATTTTTTCCAATCCTTAATAGGAGATTTAGCTACACCCGAATCAATCGCTGCCTTGGCAACTGCAGGCGCCACCCAATAAATAAGTCTTGGATCAAGTGGTTTGGGAATAATTTGAGTTCTTCCAAATGAAATACTTTTCGCGTCATAGGCTTCGTTTACTACGTCCGGAACTTGTTCTTTCGCTAAAGAAGCAATAGCCCTAACGGCAGCTAATTTCATCTCTTCATTGATAGTAGTAGCTCGAACATCCAAGGCCCCTCTAAAGATGTAAGGGAATCCAAGAACATTATTTACTTGATTTGGGTGATCAGACCTTCCTGTGGCCATTATCAAATCATCTCTGGTACTCATGGCAATTTCATATGGTATTTCAGGTTCCGGATTAGCCAGGGCAAAAACAATAGGCTCTTTAGCCATACTCTTTATCATTTTTTTATTTAGAATTCCACCCTTTGAAAGTCCCAAAAATACATCGGCATCTACCATAGCTTCTTCAAGGGTAAAATTAGATGAGTTCTGAACAAAATATTTTTTATTCTCATCTAAATCTTGTCGACTTGCGTGAATTAAACCTTTGGAATCAAATACATATATATTTTCCTTTTTTACACCAAGTGAAATATATAATTTCATACAGGACTGAGCTGATGCTCCTGCTCCATTTACCACTAATTTAATTTCACCTATCTTTTTTTCAGCAATTTCCAAAGCATTTAGCAACGCAGCAGATGAAATGATGGCTGTACCGTGTTGGTCATCATGCATAATAGGTATGGACAACTCCTTTTTTAGTCTTTCCTCAATTTCAAATGCCTCAGGTGCTTTAATATCTTCCAAGTTTATACCTCCAAAAGTGGGGGATATCGCTTTTACCGTATCTACAAATCGATCTATATCGGTTTCATTTATTTCAATATCAAATACATCAATGTCGGCAAAAATTTTAAAAAGTAGACCCTTACCTTCCATTACAGGCTTTGATGCTTCGGGACCAATATCACCTAAGCCTAATACCGCTGTTCCATTTGAAATTACGGCAACTAAATTACCTTTACTGGTATATTTATACACATCGTCAACAGACTGATCAATTGCTATACAAGGTTCAGCAACCCCAGGTGAATAGGCTAAAGAAAGATCTCTTTGTGAATTATATGGCTTGGAGGGGACTACCTCAATCTTACCTTTTCTACCTGAACTATGATAGTCTAACGCTTCTTTTTTGAAGATATTTTTGGACATAAATCTGTATTGATTAGCTAAGTTAATGAACTGATACTAAATTGTTAGGGAAAGCACCCAATATTTACATTATGTGTATCTTTAATGTATGGAAAATATTGTTGTTTTTTCCGGTGCAGGAATGAGTGCTGAAAGTGGATTATCCACCTTTAGAGATGGAAATGGCTTATGGGATAAATTTCCCATTGAAGAGGTAGCAACACCAGAAGCATGGCATAAAGACAAAGAAAAAGTACTTCAGTTCTACAGAATAAGAATGGAAAATTGTGTGAACGCTAATCCTAATTTAGCTCATAAAATCATATTTGAATTTGAAGAAAAATATAATGTTCAGATAGTTACACAGAACATTGATAATCTTCATGAAAGAGCAGGTAGCACTAATGTATTACATCTGCATGGAGAAATTATGAAAGTACGAAGTTGTGGTACTGGATTAACCTATCCAATTAAGGATAATAAATATCCAAGCTTAGGAGATTATTGTCCTGAAGGCCATCAGCTAAGACCAGATGTAGTATGGTTTGGTGAAGACGTGCCAAACTTATTAAAAGGGGCGGAAATAGTTAAAAATGCAGATATTCTAATTATAATCGGGACATCATTACAGGTGTACCCTGCAGCAACCCTTATTCATTATACTAAAGAGGAGTGCACTGTTTACATTGTTGATCCCAATACGATTCCAAAATTAGATTCTCATATACATTTTAAAATGAATGCATCAGAGGGGCTAAATAAACTGAAGGGTGAATTAATGTAATACTATAATTTTTTTGGTTTCCATCAATTCACCGTTGGAAATAATATTTATAAAGTAATTACCACTAGACAAATGGCTAACATCAAATGTGCTTTTTCCATTTGGAATAATTTTAAAATCGACAGATTCTCCATTTTTATTCAACATATTTAATTCCAATTTGGATCCAAATACATTCTCTACATTTAATGTTACTGCAGAGGGATTTGGATAAATACGTGTAATTTTTTTATAGGTATCTTCCATTCCAACCGTACAAGTAATATTTACGTCTACTGAATCAATGGGTTGGTCGTTTACATCTAATACGTAATACCTAATTTCAGCTGTTCCTGCGCCATTTAAAAAGCTAATGGTGGGTTTCATTACAGATGAATCGCCTGGCATAAGCATTGTTGAAGCAGGAGAAGTCCAATCATTTCCGAAACATGGATAACACAAATTATTATCACAAAATTGATCTGAAAACGTAACTGACGAATTCAAAACAATTCTCCTGAATTTCACCTCTTGATTAGTCGTTCCTGTGTTTTCGCAATGCATATACACATCAAATGAACCAACATCTTTTAATATGTTGATAGTGGAACTATTATATGTGTTGCCAGGATCTTCATCCCAGTAAATTGATATTTGAGCATTAGAGACACCAAGTAGTAAAACACTTAAAAAGGATGTTAAAATAAAATTTTTCATGAGTAAATTTTGTGCAAATATAGAGTAATAATTTGCTAGTTGTTTTTAAAAAAATTTTACAAAATCTATTAAATCGACAATTTAGATTAAATTTGAATACATTATTTACTACATAATTAAAATAACATGAAACAAAGAATACTAAATATTTTCATTTTAAATTTTTTTATAATTGGAAGTTTATCATCACAAATTGCTGATGGCAGTGTGGCTCCTAACTTTACTGCAACAGATCAATTTGGCAACACACATACTTTAAGTGATTACATAAATCAAGGTAAAACCGTAATAATAGACGTTTCTGCCACGTGGTGTGGCCCATGCTGGAGTTATCATCAGTCCCATACTCTTGCTGATATTTATAATGCATACGGACCTAATGGTTCTGACGAAATTATGGTGTTTTTTGTGGAAGGTGATGGTTCTACGAACACTGCAGATTTAAATGGTACAGGTAATAACACCCTAGGTGATTGGATTACGGGAACACCTTATCCAGTTATCGATGATGCTTCTATCGCAAGCTCTTACCAAATTGGATATTTTCCTACGATTTTCAGAGTTTGCCCTGATGGTCTTGTTTACGAAGAAGGGCAATCAAGTGTAAATATGTTAGTTTCCAGCATAAGTTCAAATTGCTCTCAATCAATTCAAGGAGCTTCAGATCACGGAAAAATCAATGACACTGAGTTAGCGCTATGTACTGCAAACGGCACACCTGAATTCAGTATTTCTAATTACGGTACAAATCACATCCTGTCCGCTACAGTAACGTTAAACGAAAATGGGACAGCTATTGGAACAGCTAATTTTTCTGGTAACATCTCACAGTTTTCCTCAGGAACTGTTTCTTTTAATGCTATGCCTATGAATACTTCCGTTACTTACACAGCTACATTGGATAACATCAACGGTAACACACCTGCTAACATGACCATGACCAATGCAACGTTAACAGCAACTACAGCAAACCCATCATTAACTGATGTAACAGTAAATTTCTTTACGGATAATTATCCTAGTGAAACCTCTTGGGAAATCTTAAACAGTTCGTTGGTAGTAGTGGCTTCTGGAGGCCCATACACACCAGGAACAGCCGACCAATGGGGAGGTGGAGGTCCTGATGCTAATACCACGATGACATCAACTCATGTTTTATCTCCCAATGAATGTTATTCTGTAAGATTAATGGACTCTTACGGTGATGGCCAACAGTACGGAGTTGGAACAGGTCCAAATGGTGGATTTGGCATTCAAATTACAGATGCAAATGGAGAAGTGTATAATTGGGATCCAGGTGCTGGATGGTCAGTAGTTGCAGAAGAAGGAGTGTTAAGCACTAACCCCTCCACTTCGATTGAAGAATTATCAAATAAGGTGTTAACGGTGTATCCTAATCCAATTAACGAGTATGCTAATATTGAATTTATTGCAGACAATTCTTCTGCAACACGAATTGAAATTTTAAATTCAATTGGTCAAACTGTATTTAATAAAAGCCTAGGAATCGTTGAAGGAGAGCAAGTATTTAATTTAGATGCCAGCAACTTAAGTTCAGGTTACTATTTTATTCAAGTGCGATCTGGTAAAAACATTTATAATTCTAGGATTACCGTAAATAAGTAATTAATTGTAAAGGCGGGAATTCCCGCCTTTAATTTTTAATGTCCCTATTTGGTTCGATTTTTGCCCAAATCATAAAAAATACATATGAAAAAGTTAACCTCACTACTAAGTCTTCTAATGTTTAGCATATTGATTTTAGGTCAACTGCCTAGTGTGAATTTAAAAGACATGGAAGGTAATTCACATAATTTTGCAAAGTTAAACAACAATGGAAAGCCCATGATCATTAGTTTCTGGGCAACTTGGTGTAAGCCATGTAAAGCTGAGCTCAATACCATAGCTGAAGAATATGAAGATTGGGTTGATGAAACCGGAGTTAAATTAATTGCGGTATCTATTGATGACGCTCGATCAAGCTCAAGAGTTGAACCTTACGTAAATGCACAAGGTTGGGAGTATTTAGTCCTTATGGATCCCAACAGCGACTTAAGAAGAGCTATGGGGGTTAATAATGTACCTCATACCTTTTTAGTAAATGGTGAAGGAAAAATCGTTTGGGATCACAATAATTATTCTCCAGGAGATGAAGAAGAACTTTATGAGAAGCTAACAGGCTTGTAATGAAGAAAATTGTTTTTTTCCTTTTTACAGGAATTTCAATTTATTCCTTTTCTCAAGACGATGTAAATCCTACTATTGTTTCTGGAAATATTCAGACCATAGGTCAATACTATCAAGAAGATACGCTCATTAACGCTGCCCTTCCTGATCAACTACTCGGTTTTAATGGTTTTGCAAATGTTAATGTTCAGCGCGGTAATTTTAGAGCTGGAGTCAGATATGAAACTTATCTCAATACACTAGAGGGATATCCAACGTCTTTTAATGGGACAGGGTTTGGATATCGCTATCTAAGTTGGAGTGACGAAGATTTAGAACTGACTATAGGAAATTTTTATGACCAGTTAGGCAGTGGCATGATTCTCAGGGCCTATGAAGAAAGGCAATTAGGTATTGATAATGCACTTGATGGCATTCGACTTAAGTACAATCCTTACAAAGGAATCTTTATAAAGGGGATGATCGGGAAACAAAGACATCGTTTTG
>CACAYQ010000046.1 GCA_902536695.1 uncultured Bacteroidota bacterium
CATTTGGTCTTCCATACCCATGTCAAAGTTATCCTGTCCAATTGATGTTCATAGCGGAAATACAGCAAGAAAATTTAAATTGCTTTCTAGGAAGCAAAATGATTGGAAATCAGTGGTTGAATTGGATGAAAATTTAAGGAAAATGGATCCATATGATCCAGTAAAATATGATTTTGCACTTTTTGGATATGGAGTAAAAAACAAGAAATTAAACTATTAATGTACTATAAATTCTACATTTGTATTGCATTAAGCGGTTCAACAATACTTATTTGTTTTTTGAAATATGAAACAAAAAATTAGTTCAGATTTTAAACTCGGTATATTAGGGGGAGGACAACTTGGTAAAATGATGATTCAAGCCGCATCCAAATGGGATATTGAAATTCATGTTTTAGATCCAGATGAAAGTTGCTCTTGTTCTGCATTATGTCACCAATTTCATCATGGATCTTTCAAAAATTACAATGATGTTTTGGAATTTGGCCGTAAAGTAGATATACTGACATTTGAAATTGAGCACATTAATATTGAAGCACTAAAAGTATTAGAAAAGGATGGAATAAAAACATACCCTCAACCTGAAGCATTAGAAATTATTCAAGACAAAGGTATACAAAAACAATTTTACTCAAGACATAACATTCCAACCTCTAATTTTCATCTATTTAATAACAAAAAAGAGATTTTAAATGCTATTCACGATGATATCATCCATTTCCCATTTATTCAAAAGTCACGAAAGGACGGTTATGATGGTAAAGGTGTAGTTTTCATTAATGACGTTCATAACCTAAATCGATTATTTGATGTTCCATCTATGATCGAAGAATTCATAGAAATTGAAAAAGAAATTGCTGTCATTGTTTCAAGAAATGAAAATGGAGAAACAAATACTTTCCCGACCGTGGAAATGGAATTTAGTTCTGAGGCAAACCTTGTAGAGCAGTTAATTTGTCCGTCTGAAATAAGAACAGATTTAGACCATAAGGCGAAGGAACTTGCCATATCTATTATTGAAAACCTAAATATGGTTGGAAACTTAGCAGTTGAGTTTTTCATTTCAAAAAATGGACAATTATTAGTTAATGAAGTAGCTCCAAGACCTCATAATAGCGGACACCAAACAATAGAAGCAAATATCACTTCTCAGTTTGAGCAACATTTAAGAGCTATTCTAAACTACCCATTGGGATCAACGAAGTTACTATCTCCCTCTGTTATGTTAAATATTTTGGGAGAACCTAACCACACAGGTAAGGTCTTTTACAAAAATTTTGAGACATGTTTGTCAAAAGAAGGAATCTATATACATATTTACGGTAAAAAAATCACTAAACCTTTTCGAAAGATGGGTCATGTAACTATTGTTGATGAAAACATGGAAAAAGCAAAAGAAAAAGCGAAATTTGTAAAAGAAACACTAAAAGTAATTTCAAATGACTAAAAGCAACTATAAGGTAGGTGTGATAATGGGCTCTGATTCCGATTATCCGGTAATGAAAGAAGCTGTAAAAATTCTAAAAGAATTTGAAATTGATTATGAATCAACTATTGTTTCTGCTCATAGAACTCCTGAAAGACTAGTTGAATATGCGAGTACTGCATATGAAAGAGGGATCCGGGTTGTTATTGCAGGAGCTGGTGGAGCTGCACATCTTCCAGGAATGGTAGCTTCAATAACACCAATTCCTGTTATCGGAGTGCCTGTAAAATCATCCAATTCTATTGATGGTTGGGATTCTGTTTTATCCATTTTACAAATGCCTGGTGGTGTACCCGTAGCCACTGTAGCTCTTAATGGTGCAAAAAATGCGGGTCTATTGGCAATTCAAATGCTATCAACAGGTGACGAAAGGCTAATAGGAAAATTGAAATCTTACAAAGAGGAATTAAAAAACCAAGTATTAAAAAAAGTAGATAAAGGATTGGAATAATTTAAATTACGCTTAGAGGTGTTGAAAATAATATTTAAATTTGTCCTTTGATGAGTTTTCAATATCCTCAATTTCTTTGGGCCCTTTCTTTAGTCATCATTCCTATTTTAATCCACTTATTTAATTTACAACGCTACAAAACGCTTTACTTTTCGGATCTCACATTACTTAAAAGTATCCAAATAGAATCCAAAAAAAGATCTCGAGTCAAAAACTTTCTTTTGCTTCTTTGTAGAATATTATTGGTTTCTTTATTAGTTATTGCCTTTTGTAAACCCATTTCAAATCCGCTTAATAGCTCACAAGGTCTGACATCTCAAAGAATAGGTATTTATCTTGATAATTCGTATTCAATGTCAAGTACAAATGACAGCCAAAGTCTTTTGGAGATAGCAAAAAGTGACGCCATTCATCTGATCAACTCATGTTCAAATGAAACCAGATTTTATGTTCTTACTAATGATAAAACCACAAACAAAGGTTATTCATTAGATAAGGAACAAGCTAAAAGTCATATTCAAAATACTACATTCACAAGTGCGAATATGGAATTAAACCAACTTGTTTTAAATCAAAACGAACAATTCAAGAGCAACCCCGTTTATTCTTATTGGTTTACGGATTTACAAAAAAATCAATTTAATCATGATGCCAAATTACAAATAACTGATTCTTCACAATTTTTAGTATCACTTTACCAAAGGGATGACATGTACAATATTTCTATCGACTCCATTTGGTTTAAGGAAAAAGATAGAAAAATCTTGGTTGAAGACGAAGTTTTTATAAAAATTACAAACTGGAATGATAAAAGAAGCGAGATTCAACTAAAATTAATAATAAATGAAAGTGAAATTATTACTCAAAAATTAGTAAGTCTTGAAAAATTTCAAGAAAAGACTGTTTCTATTAAATATATTTTAAAAACCCATGGAGTTAAAATGGGAGAATTATATATAAATGATGTAAGCTATAACGATTTAAAATACGATGACAAATTAATATTTACATATTCTACTAATGACCAATACAAAGTTAATTACCTATACCTAGATTCAAATTTCAATGAATATGCTTTTAAATCTTTATTCAACACACTAAATGAAGTATCATTTGAATCAGTAAATATTTCGGATGGTTTCAATGAAAATGATATTGACGGAAATCTGATTATTTTGGATGAAATTGAAAGTATTCCCAAAAGTATATATCAACAATTTAAAGATCAACATATTGTACTAATCCCCCCCCCTTTTTACAAAAGTCTTGAAAGCACAAATTTATTTCTAAAATCCTATGGCCTTTCACTTAATCGAAAGCCAATTGCATCTTACACATTAAGCGAAAAAAATTTGCTTTCTCCTTTTTTCAAGAATGTATTCAAGGATCTAGATCAAAACATAGACCTTCCTAAGTTTAAAACAACTTATGAGATTAAATCAGCAAATAATGTGAGAAGCTTGATGGGGTACGAAAATGATGACGATTTTTTGGTAGAAACAATACAAAATAACAAAACACTATATTTATTTAACTCTTCTTTTCATCCTGAAAATAGCAACATAACAAGTCATGCTATTTTTGTTCCTACATTTCTTAAAATAAAAGAAAATACGTCTATTAATCAAGACTTATACTACCTAACAAGTCATGTAAAACCCATAAAAATTCGACAAGATCTAAGATCAACTAAAATCATTATTTCAGATCAAAATAATAAATTTTCAATTCACCCTACTACGAAATTAGTAAATGGGTCACCTACTCTATATCTAAATGGTGTATTAGAAAAGGAAGGATTGTATTACATTAAAAAAGAAGACTCGGTTATCAAAACTATATCTTTAAACAGCAATAGAAGAGAATCTGAACTTCAATCCTTCCAATTTAATGATTTTACATCCCTACTAGAGAAATATGATCAAAATTCATTTTTCAAACTTGTGAGATCAAATAAAATGGATGATAATAGAGAATATTTTACTTTGCAGAGTCAAAAAGACTACTGGATTTATTTTATTGTCCTCGCACTTATATTTATTATTTTAGAAATTATAATCATAAAATACTATGAAAAACCCGTCTGAAATCTTAGTAAAACAAGTAACGGTTATTGACCCTAATTCACCATTTAATAAAAAGAAAGTTGATATTTTAATTTCAAATGGCACTATTTCGGAAATATCAACCAAAATTGAATCTGAGTATAACATGAAAATTGTTGAAATTGATAAGGGTTATGTATGCCCTGGTCTATTTGATTTTTCAACAGATTTCCAAGAACCAGGAAATGAACAAAAGGAAACAATAAAGTCTGGAATTGAAGCTGCTATAAATGGCGGTTTCACTGGCGTTGGGTTACAACCCACTTTAAGCCCTGCAAGAGATACGTTGAGTGAAATTTCTTACTGCAAAGAGAAGTCAAATGGGAATCCTTTAGAAATAATCCCATATGGAACAATTTCAAAAAATGGAGATGGAGAAGAATTATCAGAAATGTATGATATGTATACCGCGGGAGCATTAGCTTTTACAGATCATCTAAAACCTGTTCAACATGCAGGTTTAATGTCACGAGCGCTACTCTACGCCAAAAATTTCAATGGCTTAGTTATTAGTAATCCTTATGATCAAAGTATTTCCCCAACTGGACAGATGCACGAAGGAATTACTTCAACCGCAATGGGTCTAAATGGAATTCCTTCATTAGCAGAAGAATTACAGATTAACAGAGATATCTCTATAACTAAATATAATGAAGGAAAAATACACTTTAATATTATTTCAAGTAAAGAAAGTGTATTAAAAATTGCAGATTCCAAAAATGATAAATTAAACGTAAGTTGTGGTACTTCTATTTATCATCTGATATTCAACGATGAACATTTAGAAAACTTTACAGCTGATTTCAAGATGCTTCCTCCACTAAGGACAAAAGAAGATCAAATAGCACTAATTGAGGGGATTAAAAAGGGAGTTATTGATGTTATCACCTCAAATCATCAACCACACGAAAATGAAATAAGGGAAGTGGAGTTCCCTATTGCACCTATGGGATGTATAGGCACACAAATTGCTTTTCCAATGGCGTTGACCTATTTGCTTGATGAGTTAGACCTAGAAACTATTGTAAAAACCATGTCTATTAACCCAAGAACTATTTTACAGACTGATATCCCAGTTATAAAAGAAGGTTTTGTTGCAAACTTAACTTTATTTGATACACATACGGAATGGAAATTTGACAAGTCTTCAAATTCATCGTTAAGTGAAAATACACCCATGTTAGATTCCACACTTAAAGGTAAAGTACATGGAACTATTTTAGGTAATTACCTTCATTTTAGTTAATCATATTTGTTAAAAAGGTTACATTTGTTCTTGGGCAAGTCTCATACGACCAGCTCCTGCTGAATCCCCCAGGATGGGAACATAGCAAGGGTAAGCGGTTGTAGCGGTGCGATATGAGTAGCTTGCCCTTTTTTTGTATCTTTTTTTCATGGAAACAGAAATTGCTTTCATGGAAGTGATCCATCCTCAGCAAATTGAGGAACTTCTTTCCGTTTCTAAATCATTATTTGGATCAAATTATCATGAATATCATTATTTTAAATGCACTACAAATGAGCTCATCATTACTGCACGTTTCAAGAGCAAATTTGTTGGATTTTTAAAAATAATTTTTGAAAAAGGAAACAGCGTAAAGATTGATTGTATCGGAGTATCAAAAAACTTCCAGCGCAAAGAAATTGCCTCCAATTTACTTTATCATTATTTTCAAAACCACCATAGCCAAACAAATGGTATTTATGCACTAGCTTGGAAGACTTCGAGTGGAATTCATGCTAAAAAATTATTTCAAAAATTTGAAATGAAGGCTGTAAAAAATCTTGGTCAAATATGGAAAAACAAATGTAATATTGATTTCCAATGCCCTTACAAATTGAACACATGTAATTGCGAAGCCATTTTATTTAAAAGAGATTCTATTTAAACTGGAAAAATTAACTTAATGTAAGTTTAGATGTTTATTTTTGATTAAAAAACAACTATGAAATTTTTTATTGATACCGCAAATTTAGATCAAATACAAGAAGCACAAGATTTAGGAATTTTGGATGGTGTAACCACAAATCCCTCCTTGATGGCCAAAGAAGGAATAGCAGGTGAAAGCAATGTGATAAATCATTACAAGAAAATTTGTGAAATAGTTGATGGTGATGTGAGTGCTGAAGTAATATCTACTAATTTCAAAGGAATCATAAAAGAAGGTGAAGCCTTAGCTAAATTACATAATAACATAGTTGTAAAGGTTCCTATGATTAAAGATGGGGTTAAAGCCATTAAGTATTTTTCAGATAAGGGTATAAAAACCAATTGCACTCTAATATTTTCAGCTGGACAAGCTTTATTAGCTGCTAAAGCAGGAGCTACATATGTTTCTCCATTCATTGGACGTCTTGACGATATTAGTACAGATGGTATAGATCTTATTGCCCAAATAAGAGAAATCTACGACAATTATATGTTTGGTACAGAGATTTTAGCAGCCTCCGTTAGACATCCAATGCATATTATACAATGTGCTGAAATAGGTGCTGATGTAATGACTGGACCCTTGAGCGCTATTACAGCTCTTTTAAATCATCCTCTTACTGATAGTGGTTTAGCTAAGTTTTTAGCTGATTTTAAGAAAGTAAACGCATAAAGTGCTGATCGAAGTTCATCCTGAAAATGCAGATGATCGAAAAATAGAACAAATTGTTCATATTTTAGAAAATGATGGCTTAATTGTAATTCCCACTGATACCATATACGCTTTTGCAGTAAGCTTAAACAGCAAAAAGGGATTAGAGAAATTAGCTAAAATTAAAGAAGTTAAACTCAAAAAATCTGAGTTTTCTCTTATACTTAATAACCTAAGTTCAATCTCAAACTACACAAAACCCATAGACAGAAGAATTTTTAGAGTTATTAAAAATGCCATACCAGGTCCTTTTACATTTATTTTACAAGCTAACAATCAAGTCTCGAAACTATTTGGATCTAACAAAAAGGAGGTAGGCATACGAATTCCCAATCATGGTCTAACTAGCTCTATAATAGAAAAATTAAATCACCCTTTGGTTAGCTCTAGTGTGCATGATCAAGATGAAATTATTCAATACACAACTGATCCATTTGCCATCTTTGAACGACATGAACATGAAGTAGAAGCTGTTGTGGATTGTGGTTTTGGAAACAATGTAGCATCTACCATTGTTGATTGCCGAACAGAGGAGCCATCAATCCTAAGACAAGGTGCCGGTATAATTGATTAATTCAATTATCATCAAATTAATATGGATAACTTATTAGTAGGACTTTAGGAAGATCTTTAATTATTTCTGTAATTAGATCACATGGTTTTAAACTACATATGGATAGGATTCTTTTTAATTGCCTTTTTGGTAGCTTTATTTAAAACGATTTTTCTACATGATTATGATGTTTTTTCTGCCATAATCTCAAGCACATTTGATTTAGCTACCACATCATTTGAAATAGCTCTAGGATTAACTGGTATTTTGTGTTTGTGGATGGGTATAATGAATATTGGTGAAAAAGGTGGCGCTGTTAATGGATTATCTAAAATAGTTGGACCCTTCTTTAATCAACTCTTTCCTGAAATTCCTAAAAATCATCCTTCAAGAGGGTCCATGATGCTCAATTTTTGTGCAAATATGTTGGGGCTCGACAATGCTGCTACACCAATGGGGCTTAAAGCTATGGATCAGTTACAAGAAATCAACCCAAAAAAAGATACTGCATCTAATGCACAAATCATGTTTTTGGTACTGAATACATCTGGTCTTACCTTAATCCCAATTGCGGTTATGAATTATCGATTTCAATTTGGAGCTGAGAATCCTGCTGATATATTTATACCTATACTAATCTCCACTTTTGTCGCCTCTTTAGGAGGATTGATAACAGTAGCTATTATGCAAAAAATAAATTTATTCAATAGAATTATTTTAGCATACCTTGGAGGAATTTCGTTACTTATTTTTGGAAGTGTTTATTACTTTAAAAGTTTAGATCCTGCCACATTAAAAACAGTAAGTTCTTTATTAAGTAGTTTTATCTTATTCGCCATTATATGCCTCTTTCTTGTTCTAGGTTTTATTAAAAAAATTAATGTGTATAATTGCTTTATAGAGGGGGCAAAAAATGGTTTTAATATCGCCATCAAAATCATTCCTTTTTTAGTTGCTATCCTAGTGGGTGTAGGTGTTTTTAGAACTTCTGGAGCTATGGATATACTCATTAGCGGTATCGCGTATGTTTTTTCATTCTTTACTTCTGAAATTACTTTTATTGACGCATTACCTACGGCATTAATGAAACCGCTAAGCGGTTCAGGTGCTAGAGGACTAATGCTAGAATCCTTTAATCATTATGGTGTTGATAGTTTTGTAGCCAAATTGACATCAACTTTGCAGGGAACAACAGATACTACATTTTACATTATAGCGGTTTATTTTGGGGCAGTAAAAATTAAGAACACAAGATATGCTATAACCGCAGGATTGATTGCTGATTTAATTGGGATTATCACAGCAATCATTGTGGGTTACATATTTTTTAGTTAGACTATAAGTTTATTATAAATAGATAACACTTGTTGTTTTAATTCCTTTTTACTGGAATTATTTTCTATGATAAAATCCGCATATTGATTTCTAATTTTATCTGATAGCTGATTTTGAATCCTATTTTCTATATCTTCTAATAATAAATGATCTCTTTGTTTGATCCATTTAATCTTTTGTTCTCTATTTGCGTTCACAACAATTAACTTATCTAAATCTTTATATGCACCACTTTCTATCATTATTGCCGCTTCTTTGATAACAAACTTAGCATTACTATTTTGTCTTAACCAATTATTAAAATCAGTTCTTACTACCGGATGAACTATCGCATTTAATTGCTTTAATTTCAATTCATTTTTAAAAACAATCTCTGCTATATGTGAACGATTAAGTACGTTATTAAGATATGAATCATCTCCAAACTCTTTTTTTATTTTAATTATGATAGAGACATCATGTTGCATTAAAGACTTAGCTCTTTGATCAGAATCGTAAACAGGAACACCTAGTTCTGAAAAAAAACGGGATACTGTAGATTTTCCAGATCCAATTCCACCGGTTATACCGACTTTTAACATGTTTCTTACTTTACAATAGAAGATGAATTTGAAAAAACGAATTCCTTTTCCACTTTTAATTTCGTGTTCGCATCCACTGATATAGTGACAGTCGAATCACTGATTGAAACAATACTACCATGAATACCCCCTTGCGTAATTATCGTGTCTCCTTTCTTTAGGTTTGACCGAAAATTCATCAATTCTTTTCTTTTCTTATTTTGAGGTCTTATCATGAAAAAATAAAAAATGGCAATAATAGCCACTAAAAATATTAGTTGAGAATAACCTCCTCCTTCTGGTGCTGCTTGTAATATATATAACATCTATTATTTAATTTAAATTATAAACCTACTACGTAACCCTCTAAAAAAAGCTTTTGTATACCTACTTTTGTGTTACTTAGTACAGAAATGTATTTTTTATTATAGCCTTTGTTTTTGGTGGTTAACACAATTGGTATTTCACCAGTACCACCAGGCGAAATGGGTTCCTTAGGCCAACCTTTCAAAACGGTACATCCACACGCTGCTTTAACAGAGTGAATTAGTAAATATGAGTCACCTGTATTTTCAAATCTGAAAGCATATTGTACTTCTGAGCCTAATGCCACTGTATCAAAATGATAAATTTCTTGCTCAAATTCCATTACAGGCGGGTTCTCATTATCAATTAAGTCTGTAGTGATATATTTTTCACTATCTAGCTTGTCTGAAATACAAGCTGTTGAAATAAATAATAATGTAAATACAACGTAATTTTTCATCTATTCTTAATTAATTAAACCTCTACCTCTTTTAACAAGTTTACCGTCTTTTTTGTAGTCTTCAAAAATACGATCAAGAATTCCATTAATAAAACTATTACTCTTTGGTGTACTGTAAAATTTGGAAATCTCTATATATTCATTTAGTGTTACCTTGATTGGAATAGAAGAAAATTCTAATGCCTCCGTCATGGCTAAATTCATCAATAACGAATCCATTGTAGCTAATCTTTCTTTTTCCCAGTTCTTGGAATAAGTTTGCAATACAGCATCATTTTCTTCTTTTTGTAGCACTGCTTTTCGAAATAAATTTTGAGTAAATTCATATTCGTCTTCTTTCCACAGTGGTAGTATTTCCAATTCTTGATTTTCTGTAATGGATTTAAGGGTCTTTAAAATCATGGAGGAAACATGATCTAAGTCGTCTTGCCAATAAATACTTTTTTCATCAAAAAAGTGATGTAATTTTTCCAGATTACAGATTTCTTTTTTATAAAGTTGTACTAATGCGTCTTTGTCATCATTAAATGAGGTGGATTCACTCTGTAATAGATTTTTATAGTAATCGGTCTGATAAACTTCTTTAAATATTTTTTTGGTAAGATCATTTTCTACATCTCCTTCCCAATTGATTTTTCGGTCTTTACTGATTTTTTGAAGCACTTTGCTTTGTTCTATTAAATCAACAAGTTGATTATCAATAAAACCTGTTTTCAAGATATGAATATCTTGTCTTAAATACTCAGATCTCTTGGCCTCCTCAATTTGAATCAGAGCTTGTCTTTTTAAGGAAGGAAATAACATTAAAATAAATACATATAGGTCATATATTTTTTCAATGCTGTGAAAAAGTTCTTTCTCGCCTTTCAACACATCTTCATTATTAGACTGAAAAAATGCATAAAAAGCCTGAAGGACTTTAATCCTGATGTGTCTTCTATTTAGCATTTTTTTCTGCTTCTTTTTTCAACCTCTCTTCTGCCATTCTATTTGCAGCTAAATAAGTGGGGATTTCTTGAGAACTGGACAACTCAAATATCTTCATTGTGGTGTTATAGATATCTCCTGCCATTTCCATGACTTTTTCAGATGAAATATCATGAACTTCTGCATAACAATTCATCACACCACCTGCATTAATTAAATAATCAGGTGCATATAGAACATCATTTTTCATTAATGTTAATCCGTGAATGTTTTCATCTTCTAGCTGATTATTTGCAGCACCTGCTATGATGGAGCAATTCATTTTTGCAATCGTATTATCGTTAACTGTAGCTCCTAATGCACATGGAGCATATATGTCCATATCAACGTCATATATTTTAGACGGAGAAACCACCTCACAATTATACTTCTTTGCCGCATTCTTAAGTGCGTTTTCATTTATATCTGTGATGGTTAGTGTAGCGCCCTCTTTATGAAGATATTGAAGTAAATAATCTCCTACATGACCAATTCCTTGCACTGCAATTTTTTTTCCGTTTAGACTATCCTTCCCATATTTGAATTTTGCAGCTGCTTTCATCCCCATGTACACACCATATGCAGTTACAGGTGATGGATCACCTTTTTTACCAGGTAGACCAGTTACAAATTGGGTAGATTTCGCCACATGAAGCATATCTTCAGGACTGATTCCAACGTCTTCAGCTGTAATGTAGGAGCCATTTAAGCTATCAATAAACTCTCCAAATTTTTCAAATAAGGCAGGTGATTTTTGTGTTTTTGAATCTCCTATTATAACTGCTTTACCACCTCCAAGATTTAAGCCTGAAATGGCATTTTTGTAGGTCATACCTCTAGACAGTCTCATAACATCAGTAAGCGCTTCTTCAGAAGAAGTGTAATTCCACATTCGTGTTCCACCTAATGCTGGTCCGCAAACTGTACTGTGAACAGCGACAATTGCCTTAAGACCTGTTATTTTATCTTGGCAAATCAAAATGCGTTCGTGCCCCATTTCATAAAAATCTTGCATTATATCATGTATTTAGGTTGAAATTTTTTTGTAAAAGAGGTATTTCAAAGATCAATTTTTTGTTTGACAAAAATAATATTTTGTCAATATAAACCATAAATAAAAAGTAATAGTTAGTCAATGTATTTATCTTTATCCCGTGAGCGAATTATTTTATTTAAATAAGTACTTAAAAAGATATAAATGGCATCTAATTCTGGGATTTATATTTATAATTTGTTCAAATTATTTTGGTGTTTACATGCCCAAAATTATAGATGATGCTGCAGATCAATTGACGCTCTTTTTAAATTCTGAAAGTAAGGAAAACAATGATTTATGGTCCATTGGACTTCATCTTGTTGGATTATATATGTTGTTTTCATTGCTTAAAGGTATTTTTCTTTTTTGCACAAGACAAACCATAATTGTGATGTCAAGGCACATAGAATACGATTTTAAGAACGACATATTCCTAAAATATCAACAACTTAATCTTTCTTTTTACAAACAAAATAGAACTGGAGATTTAATGAACAGAATTAGTGAAGATGTAAGTAAAGTACGAATGTATTTGGGACCTGCTATAATGTACACACTCAATGTAGTGGTATTATTTGTTATGGTTATTACTTTTATGATATACAAAAATGCTGAGCTCACATTTTTTGTTCTTCTCCCCTTACCTATTTTGTCTTTTATCATATATAAGGTAAGTGCGATAATCAATAAAAAAAGTGAAATCACGCAAAAAAAACAATCCAGAATCACCTCTTTTGTGCAAGAAATGTTTTCTGGTATACGAGTTCTAAAAGCTTACAACAGGTCTAGGTATTTTGCAAAACAATATGACCAAGAAACAGAAGATTATAAGAGGGCATCTTTAAGTTTAGCATTGGTAAATGCATTGTTTCTCCCTTCTATCATATTACTCATAGGACTAAGCACTATTTTCACCATTTATTTAGGTGGATTAAAAAGTATCCATCAAGAATTAGACTATGGCGATATTGTTCAATTCATCTTTTACATTAACATGTTAACATGGCCATTTGCTTCTGTGGGATGGGTAAGTTCATTAGTTCAACGAGCTGCGGCATCACAAAAAAGAATAAATGAGTTTCTTTTAAAAGAGGAGAAAGTAATCAATGATGGAAAAAACAATCTAATTAAATTAGAAAAAATCGCATTTAAGCAAGTTAACTTTAACTATCAAACCAAGTCAGATTTTAATTTATGTCATCTTGAATTTGAAATTAATAGTGGACAATCCCTAGGAATTTTTGGATCAACAGGCTCAGGAAAATCAACTGTAGCCAATTTAATTACAAGATTATATGAAATAGATAATGGACATTTTGTAATAAATGGAACAGATGTTAAAGAATTTGAACTGGATAGCTTTAGAAAATTAATTGGATATGTACCTCAAGACGTATTTCTGTTTTCAGATACTATCTATAATAATATTGCATTTGGTCTGAACGAAAATGACGTGGATCTCAAAGACGTTAAACACGCAGCAAAACTGGCTGGCATATATGATGAAATTTGCCGATTTGAGAAAAGTTTTGATACGAAAATTGGTGAAAGAGGTGTTACCCTTTCAGGGGGTCAGAAACAGAGAATAGCCATAGCTCGAGCATTAATAAGAAAACCACAACTGCTTATTTTAGATGATTGTCTCTCTGCCGTTGATACAGATACATCTTCAAAAATACAACAACAACTTTCATCTGTTTATCCCGATCAAATTTCTATTCAGATAAGTCACAGAGTAAGTCAGTTATCTCACTGTAATCACATTATAGTATTGGATAATGGTCAGATTGTGCAGCAAGGAAAACATGCTGATTTAATTACTCAAGAAGGTTACTATCAAAGTATTTACAATAAACAACAATTGGATGAGGTTAATGATTATTAATCTTTTTAAATTTTGCATTAAATAAAAAAGGTTATTTATATTGCACTTAAATTCAATAATATCTGATGGGAAATAACAACGAACAAGATAATTACAGAAATGAAATTTATTCAAAATCTGTAAGAGCAGGGAAAAGAACATACTTTTTTGATGTAAAGGCAACCAGGTCTGGAGACCACTATCTAACTATCACTGAAAGCAAGAAAAAGTTTGATCAAGACGGTAATTTTCATTTTGAAAAACATAAAATATTTTTATACAAAGAAGACTTCGATAAATTCAAAGACGGACTTTCTGAAGTAGTTGATAAAATCAATACGTTAAACGAAGATTTTTCGCAAGAAAATGATTCCGCTGAAAAGTCATATAAAGACGTTGAATTTGAAGATTTAGATTAGTATTTTTATTAACAATCTAAATTTATATACTTTCTTTTTTCAATTTTATAATACACTGATAATCATTTAATTAAAATCTTGTAAAGATTTTTTCTCGTGTTTATTTGTTCATAATTAATCATATTTGGTTAATTAAACATGGCATTGTTTATAATTGAAAAAATACTTCAATTGAGTTCGATAACTAAATTTTACTTTTGATAAAAGATTATTTACATCGTTTATGTTAGTTACGTTTTATGGACATGGTTGTTTTAAAGTAGATATT
>CACAYQ010000047.1 GCA_902536695.1 uncultured Bacteroidota bacterium
ATGATGCAGAAATTCAGGTTGTGTTTGATCAAATGGTTGGAGATGTTATGAAATCAAGAGGTAATGGTGATATGAGATTCTTTATAGACGAGACCTTAGATTTCAACTTATTTGGGAATTATCAAATAACAAGTGGGGAATATCTTTTTACACTGAAAGATTTCATCAATAAAAAGTTTAATGTAAAGCCAGGAGGGACTATAACTTGGTTTGGCGATCCTTATAATGCCAAACTAGATTTAAATGCATATTACCCTTTAAAAACTAGCTTATACAATATAATGCCGTCCATTGAGAGAGATAATTGGACGCATAAAAGCAATGTCCATGTAGACATCCACTTACAAAATGATTTGATGAACCCTGATATAGAATTTGATATTTCTTTACCAAAGGCAGAGGAAACAGCAAAACAAACGGTCAAAAACCTAATTTACAACGAGGAGGCTAAAAATCAGCAAGTTTTTTCTCTTCTTATTTTAAACAAATTTATACCTGAAAATCAAAATATTATTTCTGAAAATACCAGTAGGACTAATGGGGCTACTACAAGCGAAGTATTATCTAATCAATTGGGTAATATGATTTCTTCTTTTACCGATGAATTTGAGATTGGCTTCAATTATTCGCCTGGAGATTCCATTTCGGATGATGAATTATCCATTGTCATGTCAACACAACAATTTAATGACCGACTCTTAATCAATACCAACTTAGGTGTTGCTCCATCCAATGCGCTAAACAAAGATCCAAATAGTTTTATAGGAGATGTGGATGTAGAATATAAGTTGTCTAGAGATGGAAACCTTCGCTTGCACGCATTTAATGAATCAAACGAATACGATTTGTCAAGTCAAAGTCAATCTAGATATACTCAAGGTGTTGGTGCTTATTACAAACAAAGTTTTAATTCCTTTGGAGAATTATTTTGTGAAATGACAAATATATTTAGACGTAAATCCAATAAATGTAATCAATGCGATGAGCCAAAATCAACAAGAGAATGTCCATAATGTATTTGGAAATTCACACTATACTTAGCTTATTGAGTTTCATTTCTATTTGACCTTTTTCTAGAAGTTCTTTTATGTTTTTTTTCAGCTGTCCTTTTTCAACGTATTCGAACTCTTTTTGAATAGTTTTTACTTCTTTTTTTTCGAACTTTAATGTCATTAAAATGGCATTTTTAAGTATGTGATTCGGATTATTTTTTTTTGTTACTTTTTTATCACAGTTATCACATTTTAAACATGGTTTGGGGTTACTTTCACCAAAGTAAGTTAAGAGAATTTGATTTCTGCATGTGTGGTTTTCATTTAAATATTGAAGCATATTTTCAGCTAGATACACTTGTCTTTTAAAATTGTTTTTAGTGTTTTTAGAAAGATGAATTTTTGAAGATTTAATTCTTGGTATAGCCAATTTGACCTTAGGTAGTTTTTCTGATTTAAAATAGGTAATAAGACCATATTGATGCATAATTTTAAGAGATTGAATTACTTTTTCTATATCCATCTCACTTCTGCTAGCTATCATACGTTCTGAAATTTTAATTTCCTTACCAATAGAAAATGGATAACTTCTCATCACGCAATGAATCACTTTTTTGTGTTGATTATATTTTTCAATAAACCGATCAATTTCTACTAATTCAGATTTAAAAACGAGATAAGATGAATTACCTTCCTGTATTTCCGACAGATAACCATTTTCATATAACTGTTTAAAGCAATAATAAACGGTTTTTCTGTATAAATTTAATTTAGAAGAAATGTAATCTATATCCACCTCAAAAGAGATATCGTAATCATATCCTAGTGGAATCTGATGCATATTGCAAAATTGTTGATAGGTATTTTGCAGGTCATTTAAATGGGGAAATGAAGAAGAGATTCTGTTCAATAATTTTTCTCCATCATTCATTTCTATTAGAGAAATGGAGTAGGACGGAAGACCATCTCTTCCCGCTCTTCCAGATTCTTGGTAGAATGATTCTAGGGATTCAGGTACATCATAATGAATAACAGTTCGTACATCTGCCTTGTCAATTCCCATTCCAAATGCAGTTGTGGCAACCATAACTAGAAATTGATTATTCATCCAATTGGATTGAATTTTATTACGGTATGCAGTATCTAAACCAGCGTGGTAATAATGAGATGAAATTCCAATTTGATTCAGTTTTTCGCTTATTAATTCAGCTTGTCTTCTGCTTCTTACGTATATTAAAGTACATTCTTTTTTCACTACCTTTTTAAGAACCGTAATTTTGTTTTCACATTGAATTACTCGATAGTGAATATTAGATCTTTTAAATGATTGACGTATGACATTAGTATGTCTAAATGACAATTTATTTTGAATATCCTCAACCACCTTAGGTGTAGCAGTAGCTGTAACTGCCATTAAAGAAGAATTGGATTTAAGTTCACGCAGTATGTTTAAATTTAAATAGGAAGGTCTAAAATCATATCCCCATTGTGAAATACAGTGAGCTTCGTCTACGGCAATAAAGCTGACTTTCATTTTTTTAAGTCTTTCTTGAAAAAGTTCACTTTGAATTCGCTCGGGTGATAAGTATAACATTTTAGTTTTCCCGTAAATAGCATTATCTAAAATTCGGTCTATAGCTGACTTGCTCAAAGTGGAATTGATGAGGTCTGCCTTAATGCCTTTTTTTTGCAGTAAATCAACTTGATCTTTCATCAAGGCAATTAGAGGAGATATAACGAGGCAAACTCCATTCATCATTAAAGCAGGAAGCTGATAGCATAACGACTTACCACCTCCAGTTGGTAATAAGGCTAAAACATCTTTCTTTTGCAGTATCTGATTAATAACTTCTTCTTGTAAAGGTCTAAATGTTTTGTGCCCCCAATATTGCTTAAGAATTTTTTGTTTATCGATTAGATCATCTTGATTCATTCTTTGCGAAGATCACTTTTTTATCTTTAAAATTTAACTACTTTTGCTGCAAAATTGAGGTCGATCAAATTATGGAAGTTGAACAACAGAATTTAAACATTCAAACCACCCAAAATAGCAGATTATCAGAAATTGACTGGGAAAATTTACTTTTTGGTAAAATATTTTCAGACCACATGTTTTGCATGGAATATGTAAACGGGGAGTGGACAAAACAAAAAATCACTCCTTACGAAAATATTTCTTTGTCACCTGCTACCTCAGCCATTCATTATGGTCAGAGTTGTTTCGAGGGTATGAAGGCTCATCGAAATGAAAAGGGTGAAGTGGTATTGTTTAGACCCTACGATAATGCAAAACGTTTTAATCAATCTGCCATTAGAATGTGTATGCCTACTATTGCTGAAGACCTTTTTGTAAATGCACTAAAGGAATTATTAAAGGTAGATCACAACTGGGTTCCTAAAAATCCTTCTCACTCTCTTTATATCAGACCTTTCATGTTTGCTACAGACCCCTATGTGGGAATCAGACCATCCGAGTCTTATCGATTTATGGTATTTACTTGTCCAGTAGGTTCGTATTATTCTGAGCCTATCCCTGTTAAAATTGAAACTACTTACACAAGAGCTGCATCAGGTGGAACAGGATACGCAAAAGCAGCTGGTAATTATGCGGCTGCACTTTATCCAGCAAAACTAGCGCAAGATGAAGGATATAAGCAATTGATTTGGACAGATGCCAAGGAGCATAAATATATCGAAGAGGCAGGAACTATGAATGTCATGTTTGTTATGGATGGAAAGTTAGTTACCCCTTTAGTTAGTGATACAATACTTGACGGGATAACAAGAAGAAGCGTGGTAGATATTGCCAACGACTGGGGTATGCAAGTAGAGTGCAGAAAAGTGGAAGTGGCTGAAGTAATCAATGCGCTAAAAAATAACACATTAACAGAAGCCTTTGGTGCTGGGACTGCGGCAACTATAGCACCCATATCAAGTATAGCTTTCGGAAATGATAATTACATGATACCACCTTCTAGCCAGAACCATTTTCACGTTAAGGTGTTGAACTACCTAAATGATTACAAGTTAGGAAGAGTAGAAGATAAATTCAACTGGTTAGTACACATTTAGTTTAAGTTGTCTTTTGGGGAAAGGTGAGTGAATATATGACACTTTCCGGGCCCAAAATCTTGCCAATTTTTGGTATCCTTTTTTATACCCACGACACAAGCCGTTTTCATATCTACATAATGATCTGTTAATGAGTATACGGTTTGACTTATTCCAGGGTTATGACTAAATAGCATAGCGGTTTCAACTTGTTCATCAATTGCTTGAATAACGTCAATGATATCTTGAGGTGAAGCGTGATAAAGCTGATCGTTTTGGTGAATTTTATATCCACTGAACTCTAATTCTTTAGCAAAAAGTTCTGCCGTATGAAAAGCTCTTTTTGCTCCAGAGGATATGATAATGTCTGGACAACCAAACAATCCGTGAACTCTTTTCCCCATTTTTGGCGCATCCCGCAAACCTCTTTTGTTGAGAGGTCTATAATAATCAGAAAGTGAAGTAGACCAATCTGATTTTGCGTGTCTTATGAGGAAAAGTTGTTTCAATTCATATTTTCAATCACTAAAGCAGAAGCACCACCTCCACCATTACAAATACCTGCTGCACCAAATCTTCCGTTATTCTGCTTTAGAACGTTTATCAATGTTACAATGATTCTGCTCCCACTGCTTCCAAGTGGATGTCCAAGCGCCACGGCACCTCCGTTCACATCTACTTTAGTGGGGTCTAATCCCAATAATTTGGTGTTGACCAAACCTACCACTGAAAAGGCTTGATTTAATTCCCAAAAATCAATTTCTTCAGTGCTCAAGTTTGCTTTAGCTAAAGCTTTTGGAACGGCCTTAGCTGGGGCAGTAGTAAACCATTTGGGTTCTTGAGCAGCATCTGCATAACTAACTACTTTTGCAATGGGTTTAATGTGAAGCTCTTCCGCTTTTTCTTTGCTCATTAAAACTAGCGCAGAAGCGCCATCATTTAGGGTAGACGCATTGGCTGCTGTTACAGTTCCTTCTTTGTTAAAAACAGCTCTGAGTTGTGGAATTTTTTCCAACTTTACGTTTTTGTATTCCTCATCTTCACTCACTATGATATCTTCTCCTCTTCGCTGTGGTACAGCAACGGGCACTATTTCTTCATCAAAATTTCCAGCAGTCCAAGCTTTAGCCGCTCTTTGGTAAGATTCAATAGCGAAATCATCTTGATCTTTTCTTGAAATATGGTGTTCATCAGCACATTGATCTGCACATACACCCATATGAACTTGGTTATATACATCGGTTAGCCCATCTTTCACCATTCCATCTGTAATTTTTACATCTCCCAATTTCACGGCATTTCGCGCACTGTAGTAGTGGGGAACAGATGACATGTTTTCCATTCCTCCAGCAACTACCACATCTGCATCGCCACACTTAATGGCTTGAGTGGCAAGACTAATGGCTTTCATACCTGAGGCACATACTTTATTTACCGTTGTACAAGGTGTATTTTCACTTATGCCTGCAAAAATGGCCGCTTGTTTGGCTGGTGCTTGACCTAAGTTAGCTTGTAATACATTGCCCATGTAAACTTCTTCTACTTCATTAGGATCTAAGTTTATTTTTTGCAGAGCTCCTTTAATGGCAATAGCACCAAGTTGGGTTGCAGACACGGTTGACAAGCTTCCACCAAAACTTCCCATTGGTGTTCTTACAGCTGATACAATGACGACTTCTTTCATGAATTAAATTTTTGCGCGAATTTATAAATCCTTGCTTAGCTCCAATCAATTTATGAAAAAAAAAAGAAATTTAGTTGTAGAAAAATAAAGATGTCAAAAACTATATTATTTTTGCTCCTCATAAGGAGAGGTGGCAGAGTGGTAATGCAGCAGCCTGCTAAGCTGTCAACGTTTTTCGTTGCCCGGGTTCGAATCCCGGTCTCTCCGCACCAGAGCGTTTCATGAAAATGGAACGCTTTTTTTGTTTTCAAGAGATGAGAACACTTGGGTTTGAATCGAATTGAATAAATGAAGATTAATCTATAGACCCCTGAACTCTTTTCATAAAATCATTTAGCGCTTCTTTTCTTTCTACACCTCCATCAATTTCTTTTTGAACTTCTACAGCACCATAGAGGTTAGACAACAGCTCACCAATGGCATCAATTTCTTCATCTTTAATGTTGCTGCTTTCTGTCAAGTGTTCCAACACAGAAATGGTTTCTTCAATGTAATCTGAATCATTTTGTTCAATGAAATCTACGATATGCTTAATTAGTGGTAGCCTCATTCACAAAGTCAATAAGAAGATCTGTTTTGTTGGTTTGAATTTGATTAACCAATTCTCCATTTTTAAAGTAAGCAAACGTGGGTAGGTTACTAACGTTGGCAAGTTTTCGAGAGTTGGGATTTTTCTCCGCATCAATCATGTAAAATTTCGCATGGGTGTGTTCACTAGCCATTTTTTTGAACTTAGGCTTCATGATTCTACAATTGCCACACCATCCTGCAGAAAACTGAACCAGCACAGTCTCGTGCTGGTTAATTTCAGTATCTAAAGTATCTGTAGTTAGTTCAGTTAGCATTAGTGATTAGCTAAATAATCTGCAACCCCATCTCTGCTTTCTTTCATGGCATCTTTTCCTTCTTCCCAGTTGGCTGGACAAACTTCACCAAACTTTTGGTTGTGCGCATAAGCATCAATTAATCTTAAGAACTCATCTACGTTTCTTCCTACAGGGAAAAAGTTAGATGCTTGGTGAAATACCATTCCTTCTTCGTCTAAGATAAAAGTGGCTCTGTAAGGAATGTTACCTCCCTCTACCAATACCACATCGTGATCTTCATCATATCTTTCGTTAGTAGTGTCCAGTACACCCAATACATTCGCTAAATTCCTATTGGTGTCTGCTAAAATAGGGTAAGTAACTCCTTCTATTCCGCCATTATCTTTTGAAGTATTTAACCAAGCAAAATGAACTTCTGCTGTGTCACAAGAAGCTCCAATGACAATGGTATTTCTTTTTTCAAATTCGGGTAATGCTTCTTGAAATGCATGCAATTCAGTTGGACATACATAGGTAAAATCTTTAGGATACCAGAATAATAATACTTTTTTATTGTTTTTAGTGGCTTCTTCTAATACGTTAACTTGAAATGTATCTCCCATTTCATTCATAGCGTCTACAGCCATATTGGGGAATTTTTTTCCTACAAAATTGGACATAATGTTGTGATTTAATTTAAAATTTGTGCAAATATAATTTACCCATAAATTATTTCATTCTTTTAATGTTAAAATATTCAAAATAAGATGAGTGTAACAAGTAATTTAAGTCCATTCCATTTAGCTATTTCAGTCCATGACTTAGCATTATGTAGAAAATTCTATGGAAAAATTTTAGGTATTAAGGAAGGTAGATCCAGTTCAAAATGGGTTGACTTTAATTTTTTTGGTCATCAATTGGTAATCCACGAAACCGGAACCAAAAATGAATTAGTTCATAATCAAGTAGACGGCCATGGCGTACCCGTTCCACATTTTGGAGTGGTGTTAAATATGAACGATTGGGAAGAATTAGCAAACAGACTAAAATCCAAATCGGTCAACTTTGTAATTGAGCCCTATGTTAGATTCAAAGGAGAAGTAGGTGAGCAGGCCACTATGTTTTTTTTAGACCCTTCAAATAATGCGTTGGAGTTTAAAGCATTTAAGAACCTTGAAAATTTATTTGAAAAATAATTTGTGTCTTTATTTTTTTTATATTTATGTAAATCATTAAATCTTAAGAATATGAAAAAAATTTTATTTACTTTTTTTGCTTCGATTTTCGTTTTAGCAGCCAATGCATCAGATATAGTAACTTTAAATAATAATATGATTTTTAAAGGCGAGGTAACAAAAATCAAAAACTGTGAAGTTTTTTTTAGATCATTAGGTAACAAATATGTAATTCCTGCTTCTGAAATTTTTTCAATTCAATTCGAGGATACTAAAAATAAGGTATACACGAAATACATAAATTTACCTGAAGGAGAAAATAAATGTCTTAACGGACAAATGGATGCGGAAAATTATCATGGAAAAAAAGGTGGTCATTTCGCTTTGGGATTTCTTTTTGGACCTTTTGCAATGATCGGCACCCTATTAGCAAGCCCAACACCTGAGAAAGGTAAACGAACTTATCTCATGTCAAAAAATAAAGAACAATTTACTGACTATGAATACATTAATTGCTACAAGAAAAAAGCTAAGGCACAATTAATTGGAATGGAAGCTGCAGGTTGGGGGTCTTATCTTATTATTTTGCTATTGGCAGCTTCTGGGGTTTAGCTTTAACAAATTAAATTAATGTAACCAATTTAAAGGAATTAGAAATAGTTCCTTTTTTTATTTATATGTAAAAAAATGGCCATAGTATTAAACAAAAACTTATTTGTTTTTTTGCACAAGCTGTCTGCTAATAACAATCGTGAATGGTTTAAAAAAAACAAACCCGAATTTGATTTATTAAATAAACAAGTCAAAACTTATTTTCAGTCTGTTTTTGATCATCATAAAAATATATTTGACTGGGACAACGTAAAAGTATTTCGTATCTACAGAGATGTTCGGTTTTCAAAAAATAAATCACCATATAAAACTCATTTTGGTATTGCTTTTCATAGGATAAAGCCAAATCATCGAGGTGGTTTTTATGTCCATTTAGACCCGGCTGATTCATTTATAGCTTCTGGATTTTGGGATCCCAATAAAGATGATTTATTCAGGATGAGAAAAGAAATTGAGATGGATCACGAATATTTTAGAAAAAAAATAGCACGAAGTCAGGTTAAAAAGATGTGGGGGGAAATGAAGGGAGAAAAGCTAAAAACATCTCCAAAAGGTTTTGATAGGGAGCATCCAGCAAACGATTTATTGCAGTACAAGCAATATATTTTCTCTAAAAAAGTAGATCATAAAACTATATTTTCACACGAGTTTGAAACTTTTATTATTGATCATTTTAAAACTTTGCTCCCGGTATTAAATTACATGGGGGAGGTATTAAATACGAACTTAGATGGAGAATCGTTATTGTAATTTAATCATGTTAAGAACCTTTTTATCTATTGGAAAATGAAGGTCTTCTTCATTTAGATCAACTAATGTTTTCCATTCAAATACAGGTTGATCTTTCACGGGTATTTTAAATCTATTATTTAAATGTTGAGACAAAGAAGCCTTGAAGTAAACCGATATCAACTGTTCTGATGTGTCAAATGAGCTCCGTTGAAAAAAATCAGTGGTGTAAAAATGGGTGATGTGATTTAAATGTTGACCCATCTCTTCTTTAGCTTCTCTTTGAAGCGCATCAACAAACCCCTCTCCAAGTTCAACACCGCCACCAGGAAATTTATAGATCAATTTGTTTTGGATAAGCTCTCTGCTAAGTAATATCTTATTTTTGAAAATAATAAGGGCATATACACGAATATTGAATCTAGAAATGCTCTTATTCATCTAATTTAAATTCAGATGTTTTATGAAATGTGATGTCGGGATAATCTCCTTCGGCTTGGGACAGAAGAAAAGAAGAGGGCGCAAGGAAGACTGGATTTTCATCTTTATCATATCCAATATTTACGGTTTTTCTTTTAATAAAATCAGCAATGGTATTTTCGTTTTCTGATGTCATCCAACAGGCTTTGTAGAAATTTTTAGGAACGAAGCTGCAACTCGCTCCATATTCTTGTTTTAGACGATACTGGATAACTTCAAATTGAAGTTCACCTACTGTGCCAATTATCTTCCTATTACCAGGTTGCAAAGTAAATAATTGAGCAACTCCTTCGTCTGTGAGCTGATTTAGGCCTTTCTCTAATTGCTTACTTTTCATCGGGTCATCATTCTGAATTTCTTTAAATATTTCGGGCGAAAAACTTGGAATGCCTTTAAAAAATAAATTTTCTCCTTCCGATAAAGTATCTCCGATTTTAAACGTACCAGAATCATAAAGACCAATTACATCACCCGGGAAAGCTTCATCGATAACAGACTTAGAAGCAGCCATAAAACTTGTTGGATTGGGAAATTTTAATTTTTTGTTTATTCGGGTGTGCTGATAGAACTTATTACGTTCAAACTTCCCTGAAACAATTCTTAAAAAGGCAATTCTATCTCTATGTTTTGGATCAATATTAGCATGAATCTTAAAGACAAATCCGCTGAATTTATCTTCATTTGGTTCAATAGTTCTTTTTTCAGTGGATCTTCCTTGAGGAAATGGGGAGATGTCAATAAAAGAATCCAATAATTCTTGAACTCCAAAATTATTTAAAGCGGAGCCAAAAAATACAGGTGCTATTTTTCCTTCGAGGTATTTTTCTCTTTCAAATTCATCATACACACCATCCACTAACTCCACTTCCTCTTTTAAAATTTCAGTTGCTTCCTTCCCAATTAAGTCTGAAAGCGCTTGGTCACTAATTCCCTTAGTTTTAATGATATTTTTTTCAATGCTGGTTTTGTTACCATCAAAAAGATTTAACTCATCTTTTTGCATATGATAAACACCTTTGAATGTTGCTCCAATTCCTATAGGCCAACTCATTGGACGAACCTTGATCTTTAGTTTTGATTCTATTTCATCTAGCAAGTCGAATGCGTCCTGTCCTTCTCTATCCATTTTATTGATAAATACAATAACGGGGGTGTCTCGCATTCTACAAACTTCCATAAGTTTCTCTGTTTGAGCCTCAACTCCGTTAGCACAATCAATTACCATAATTACGCTATCAACTGCTGTCAACGTTCTATACGTGTCTTCTGCAAAGTCTTTATGACCAGGTGTATCAAGAATATTGATTTGTTTATCTCTGTAGTTAAATGCCATTACAGATGTAGCTACACTTATTCCACGTTGTTTTTCTATTTCCATGAAGTCAGAGGTCGCAGACTTTTTAATCTTATTATTTTTTACAGCACCTGCAGTTTGAATAGCTCCTCCAAATAACAATAATTTTTCAGTTAGAGTGGTTTTTCCCGCATCGGGGTGTGAAATAATCCCGAAAGTTCTTCTCTTTTTAATTTCTTCTTGAAACTTCATATAGAATGCGAATATACTATTTAGATTTATTTGGGGAGGATTTAAAATTACTTGCCATGAATTCTGCAATCTAATCTGTGGAAAAAAATCAAACATGTTTGTGAAAAATCCTTAGTTTTTCCTAATTTTATAACATGTTTAAATATGTAACAACTCTCTTTTTTACCCTGTTTTTAATAAATATTGTTTCAGCCCAGAAGCCAATATTTAATGTTCTAGAGAAGCAGGAAAATGCTTTAATTGTAGAATTCACACTACCAGCTTATCAGCTTTTGGACTTCAAGAGTGTAAACGGTGAAATGCATCAAAAAATAATGGCTAGGGAAGCGGTGGCAATCTTAAAAAAAGGTTTTCCTGAAGTATTGAAGTTTTCTACTAACGTTCAAATGCCAAATAAAGGCGTATCCTCCATAGATATATTATCTACATCAAACGTTATTAAATCAAATATCAATTTAATTCCATCAAAAGGTAATTTATACAGAAATGTAAATCCAGATGATATCCCCTTTGAAAAGGCTGAGGTATATAATCAAAATAACTTGTATCCGGGCAGTTTAGCAATTGGAAACAAACCCTATATCCAAAGAGACGTCAGAGGTCAAACAATAACGATATTTCCATTTCAATACAATCCTGTTTTAAAGGACCTTACCATATCAAATAAAGTGGTGTTCAAAATAAATTTTGATACAAAAATCACTGGTGAAAATGAAATGGAAGTGGCTAGAAAATCTACATACAATCAACATTTAGAAGAGATTTACAAAAGACGATACCTTAATTACGAACCGAAAAGGTATACTTCTTTAGGTGAAGAAGGAACTCTGCTAATTATTTCTTCGTCAGATTACGTGTCTAGTTTATCTTCTTACATAGAATGGAAGAGACAGGCCGGATTTGTAGTTGAGGTGGTTGATATTGCTACTATTGGTAATAATCAAAATAGCATATACAATTATGTAAAAAATTATTACCAACAAAACCCTGACTTTCTGTATCTATTGTTGGTTGGTGATCATCAAAAGATTAATGCATACAATTGCGGCTCAACAGGTGGTTGGATGTCAGAGATTAAATGGTCAGATGCTAAGTATGGACTCATTTCTAATTCATCTGACTGGTATCCAGATATTTATGTTGGGAGATTGAGTCCCACTAATTTATCAACGCTAAATGTAATGATAAATAGGAATTTAGAATACGATATGAATCCTGAAATTTCTGATTACTACAAAAGAGCAATAGGTTTAGGGTCCAATGAAGGAGCTGGATACGGGGACGATGGTGAAGCGGATTGGCAACACCTTAGAAATATAAGAACCGATTTATTAAATTTTGGATACACTGAAGTTTATGAGTTTTATGATGGTTCTCATGGCGGGCAAGATGCAAATGGAAATCCTAATTCAAATATGGTTTCAAATGCAGTTAATGCTGGAGTTGGGTTTTTTAATTATACTGGTCATGGAGATCAAAACACATGTATTACAGGAAATTATAATAGTACACACATTAACAACTCCTCTAACAATGGGAAGTATCCCTTTGTAATATCCGTAGCCTGTAATAATGGTACTTTTACCACAGGAACTTGTATTTCAGAAACATGGCAAAGAGCAAGTAATTTGGGTACTCCAACAGGTGCTATTGCTTCTGCTGGTTCTTCCATTTTAATGTCATGGGCACCACCAATGGCTACACAGGACGAAATAGTAGATATATTGGTAGAGTCATACACCAATAATCAAATGAGAACCCTAGGCGGTCTTTTCTACAGCGGTCAAATGAAAATGTTGGACGATTATAGCGGCTCTAGTGGTAGAGAGGTTATAGAAACATGGGTGTTTTTTGGTGATCCTTCCACCATGATTCGATCTGATATTCCCCAGAATCTAGATGTTACCCATCTGACAGAAGAATTTGTTGGTATAAACAGCTTAATTGTAAATAGTAACACAGAAGATGCTGTGGTAACACTTAAATCAAATGATTCAATAATTGCAAAATCAGTAATTCAAAATGGCCAAGCTTTACTTCAATTTAGCAGTATCGATAACCCAGATACCCTAGAAGTGGCTTTAAGTGCTTACAACAAAGTACCTTATTTTGGACAATTTATTGTTAAAAGCGTTCCTGTCCCATATGGAAATGCAGAAGATTTACTAATTGGCCCAAACCCTGTGGATGAAAACGGTATACTACATCTAATGTTTGAGTTAGAGGCAGATCAAGAAGTTGATATTTCGATTTACAATAATATAGGTCAATTGGTTTTTGAAAATAAGCAAATAATGAATGAAGGATTTTATGGTCCAAATTACACTGATATTAGCATAGATTTGAATAAATTAAGCGTAAACACAGGTCAATATATCATCAACGCAAAATTTAACGGACAAACATTTTCTAAACCATTTTTCGTCCAATAGCAAAGAAATGAAATTTATTGAGTGCCCCAGAGATGCCATGCAGGGTATTGGTACCTTTATCCCTACTTACAAAAAAATTTCTTACATCAATAAGTTACTTCAAGTAGGGTTTGACACAATAGATGTGGGTAGTTTTGTTTCTAAGAATGCTATTCCTCAAATGGTAGATACAGAAGAAGTCATAAAAGGAATCAACGTCACAAATTCCAATTCGAAATTATTAACCATTGTAGCTAATGAAAGAGGAGCAGAAAAAGCCGCTCAATTTGATGAGATCACCTATTTGGGCTTCCCTTTTTCCATTTCCGAAACCTTTCAGAAAAAAAATATTAATTCCACCATTAAGGAGTCTTTATTAAGATTAGAATCCATACAAAACATTTGTGTAAAAAGTAATAAGCAGTTAGTTACTTATTTTTCAATGGCATTTGGTAATCCATATGGGGATGAGTGGAGTGTATATATTGTGGCACATTGGGCAGAAAGATTATTAAATGAATTTGGTGTTAAGATTCTTTCTTTAAGCGACACCATAGGTTCAAGTGAGCCAAACGTAATTTCATGGTTATTCAAAAAGTTAATCTCAGAATTTCCTGATGTTGAGTTTGGTGCACATCTACATACTCATCCTCAAAACTGGAAAGATAAGGTTATTGCTGCACTTGAATCGGGGTGTAAAAGATTCGATGGTGCCTTATTAGGCTTTGGGGGTTGTCCTATGGCTAGAGATGAGTTAGTTGGAAACATGCCCACTGAACATATTTTACAGTATTTGATTGAGAAAAAGATGATTCGAAATATTAGTCAAACTGCCTTAGAAGAAGCCCAAAATGAGGCA
>CACAYQ010000048.1 GCA_902536695.1 uncultured Bacteroidota bacterium
CTCACAGCAGAACAACGATTACTTTAGTATTTACAGAAGTCAAAACACGACAGAATGGAGTATAGTAGGAGAGATAGAAGGAGCAGGAAACACGAGTACACAGATGACCTACAATTGGGTAGATGAAAATCCAATGAGTGGAAATAATTATTACAGACTGGTACAGACGGATTATGATGGTACGTCTGAGGGTTTTGAACCGATAGTGGTGAGATGTGAATCAAGTGCAATAGATGGCTGCAGCGTGTATCCGAATCCAGCTGATGGATTATTGAATATAGACTTAGAATTAGAAAATTACCAAGGCGATGATGTATCGGTAGAAGTAATAGACATCAATGGTAAAATTTTGCGGTTGCAACAAGTCCAACTCACAAGAGGGTACAACCACATAGAAGTAGACATATCAGAAATCCCAACTGGAGTGTACATTCTTCACTTTACTGGGACAAGAGATTACATCAAGCAATCAAGATTGGTAAAACAATAATCGTTAAAACTACTTGCAATTAAGTTTTCATCACAAAATTTAAATTTGATTTTTTTCAGTATTTTGTTTGAATAATCAAAAAATTAAGTGCGATTTGAGATTTAATATATTGATATTCTTTTTGTTTTTAACAATTCAAAATTTTGCTATTCTCATAGACACTATTAAGAAACCCAATGTAATTTACATTTTGTGTGATGATTTAGGTTACGGTGAAGTTGGATATAATGGACAAAATTTAATTCATACTCCAGAACTGGATAAATTAGCATACAGCGGGATGATATTTACTGATCATTATTGCGGAAATGCAGTTTGTGCCCCTAGTCGTGCATCTTTACTAACTGGCATGCACCCTGGTCACGCATACATAAGAGCAAATAGCCCAGGGTACCCAAATGGCCAAACACCTCTGCCTGAAAATACGGAATCCATAGGTAAACTAATGAAAAGAGCAGGTTATCATACCGCTTGTATTGGTAAGTGGGGATTGGGTTCTTTCAGTAACTCAGGAAATCCAAATAAACACGGATTTGATTTATTTTATGGGTATACTGACCAGCGTAAGGCTCACAATTACTATCCCCAATATTTATGGCTAAATGGTCAAAAAATTATTTTAAATAATGCAAATGGAAAACAGAATGACTACAGTCATGATCTTTTCACCCAAAAAGCAATATCCTACATTGAAAAAAATAAAGACCACCCTTTTTTTATTTATCTAGCCTATTGTATACCGCATGTGAAGTGGCAAGTTCCAGATCTGGGTCAATATATGCATAAGGATTGGCCTGAAAAAATGAAAATTCAAGCAGCAATGGTGTCCAGAATGAGTAGAGACGTAGGGTCCATAGTCAAGCTTCTGGAAGATTTAAAAATAGATGATAATACCTTAGTAATATTCAGTAGCGATAACGGTGCACATGGAAAAGGAGGAACTCTTGAATTTTTTGATACCTCTGGACCTTTAAGAGGTAAAAAAAGAGATATGTATGATGGCGGAGTACGTTCACCAACATTTGCTTACTGGCCTGGAAAAATAAAATCTGGAAGTAAGAATAGTCATATATCTGCATTCTGGGATATTCTGCCCACCTTGTCAGATTTAACTGGTGAACCGGTTGTGGGTAAAATTGATGGAATATCCATGTTACCCACATTACTAGGAATGGATGATAAACAATTGAGGCACTCTCACTTATATTGGGAGTTATATGAAGGTAAGCCAAATTGTGCTGTCCGATACGGTAAATGGAAAGCTGTGGTAAGAGATAGAAGAGAAAAAAAAATCGAATTGTATGATTTAGATGTTGACCTGGATGAAAAAAATGATGTGGCAAATGAAAACCCGCTTATTGTTTCAAAAATTAATCAGTTAATGACTGATTCGCATGTAAAAAATAAATTTTGGGATATGAAATTCACTCCGCTTTTTAATGTTGAAGAGGCATGTAAGTTTAATGGAGTTACCCCTGACACAACCTACAAATGGTATTATCGAAATAAGTAAGAATTTTAAAATGAAAATAGTCTATAAAACGTTATTATTAACGTTCTTCAATCTTATAATTATTGGAATTCTTTTTGGTAATGAGAAACCAAATATTATTTGGATATATGCAGAAGATACTTCTCCTTGGATGGGTTGTTACGGAGACGAAATTAATAAGTATGGGACACCTAATATTGATTTAATAGCGGAATCAGGAGTAATGTTTAATCGTGCTTTTGTTACTGCACCTGTATGTTCTGCATCTCGTTCTTCAATAATTGTAGGACAAAGTTCAATACGCTTTGGAGGTCATCAGCACCGATCATCAAGATCTGAAGATACTCGATTGTATTTACCAAGTCACATAAAATTATTGCCTGTTATCATGCAAGAAAATGGCTACAATACATTTAATTTTGGTAAAGCGGACTATAATTTTTATTACAAATCGAAAGAACTTTATAATACAACAATTTCATCGCCAACCAGTTTACAAGAGTTAATTAATAAACAACCTTTTTTTGGTCAAATACAAACCAAAGGTGGAAAAAGTAATACTATTGATCTAAAAGAGGATGAAAAGGTAAATCCTTTTTTAGTTCAAGTTCCAAAAGACTATCCCGATAATGAAGTGTTTAAAAAAGTAGTTGCCCAGCATTATGATGCCATTAGAAAAGATGATAAACTTATAGGAAAAATATTAGAGGCTCTAAAAGAGACGGGTCTGGATTCAAATACGATAGTCGTCTATTTTTCAGATCACGGAGCAAATCATTTGCTCAGGCATAAGCAGATGACGACTGAAGGCGGTTTACGAGTTCCGTTTATGATTATGGGCCCAAATAAATATGTTCCAAATTCTCCAAATATTAGAAATGATTTAGTAAGTATGTTAGATCTTTCAGCTACAACACTTTCTTGGGCAGGAATTCAGTGTCCAGATTATTTTGAAGGTCAGGATCTATTTTCCAAGGATTTTACAACACGAAGTTTTGTTGGTGCACATCGGGACCGTTTAGATCATACTATTGATAAAGTTCGTAGTATTAGGACAGATACATTTCGTTATGTAAGAAACTATTTAACTGACCGAATTCTTTTGCAGCCGCAGTATAGAGATAAAATGTACTATACTAAAAATCTTCACGAGTTGTATAAAAAAGATAGATTAAAGGATCACATAAAGCAGATATATTTTGGCGAAAGGCCACAAGAAGAGTTTTATAATATTTACAACGATCCTGATATGATTCATAATTTGGCATATGATAGTCTTCATTCTAAAAATTTAGATAGGCATCGAAATATTTTAAAAAATTGGATAAGTCAAGGAGATTTAGGAAACGTAAAAGAAAGCGAAGCAAGTCTAAGGTTTAACGGAGAGGGTAAGAAGTGGGGAATTGGAGTAAACCCTGAGTATGAGCACTACAGATTAGATTCGGATGGGGACGGTTTGTCAGATATTTGGGAAACCCAAAACAATAGGGACCCAAATTATGCATCCGTTTATTTTGATTTTGATTGCGGAGGCTGGCAAACGGAGGGATGGGTGTCCAATAATATTAAATCTAATATTGCAGGATTCCTAGGATTTCTTGATTTTAAATTAGATAAGGATCACGGGTCAATAGAGAGAAAAAAATTAAACTTTCAAATAAAAGAGCAATTCATTTCCGTGAGAGTGAAAACAAGTAAAGATGTAATAATTAATTTGCATGTAAACGATAAGAAAATTAAACCAGTAAAACTAACTTCTTCAGATGATTTTAAAGAAATCAAATGGAAAGTAAAAAAACAAGATAAGGTATTGGATTTAAATTCCTTATCCGTTGTCTTTAAAGGTAAACCTGGAACAAAAATAGAACTAGATTACATAAAGTCTGTATGATGAATTATTATAATCCGCATTACAAATTCAAAAATATACTACTTCTGTTGCTTTTACTCACACATTTCTTAGTTTGTGCACAGGGTTATCGTCCACAATTTTCCACCGCAGGATTTTATCAAACTGATTCGAGTGTACGAAAGGCAATTAACTTCAACATTGGATGGCGCTTTATTAAAAAAAATATTGACGGAGCAGAAAAAATGAATTTTAATGATAGCGATTGGGAAATAGTAAATTTACCTCATGGGTTAGAGTTACTTCCACTTTGTGCTAGCGGTGGGATGAATTATCAAGGGATAGCCTGGTACAGAAAACGATTTGTCTTGAATTCCTTTGATAAACGAAAAAAAATCATGATTCATTTTGAAGGAATCATGGGAAAATCAAAGATTTGGGTAAATGGTAAATTAGTAAAAAAGCATTTTGGTGGTTATTTTCCAATTCATATTGATGTGACAGATTACATACATTTTGGAAAGGAAAACATTATTGCAGTTATGGCTGATAATAGTAATGATGATTCTTACCCTCCAGGTAAACCTCAAGAAAAACTTGACTTTACTTATTTTGGAGGTATGTACAGGGATGCATGGTTAATTATGCATAATGATTTATATGTTTCAAATTCATTGGCTGTAGATAAAGTCGCAGGTGGAGGAGTATTTGTTCATTATGATAATCTTTCAGAAAAATCAGTTGATATATTGATAGACATTGATATCGAAAATGAAGGAAAAAAAAGAAAAGTAGATTGTATTCTTGATCTCTTTTATCTAGATATGAAAAAGGGTGGGGTTGATAAGAAAAATATTGAAATCTCAACTAAATCTTCTTCTCAAATTTCGTTTAAAATCACTATTGACGACCCTAAATTATGGTATCCTGATTCTCCACATTTGTATGATTTTTTTATTTCTATAAAAGACCAAAATGGAAAAATTTTAGATGCTTTTAAAAAACGAATTGGCATCAGATCAATCGAAATGAAAGGTCAAAACGGACTTATTTTAAACGGTAAGCCTTTTAAACAAAAATTGATTGGGGGTAATAGGCACCAAGACTTTGCTCATATAGGAAATGCATTGCCTAACAATTTACATTACAGAGATGCTCTTAAACTTCGCAGAGCTGGAATGCGAGTAATTCGTTCCGCTCACTATGTTCAAGATCCTGCTTTTATGGATGCTTGTGATGAACTTGGATTATTTGTAATTGCAACAATCCCTGGTTGGCAATTTTGGAACAAAAAAGATTCCATATTTGAAAAGAGAATGTTATCAGATGTAAGAAATTTGGTGAGATTAGAAAGAAATCGTCCGTCCATTTTACTCTGGGAAGTTGTTCCCAATGAGACACACTATCCAGACGATTTTGCATTGAAATCAACAAAAGCGACTAAAGAAGAGTACCCATACCAAGGAAATTACACAGCATGTGATGCGAGAGCGCACCGATCAAAAGCGCAAAAATATTTTGATGTATTGTACAGCAATGATATAGATTCCAATTTTAAAGAAAAAAGCATATTTAAAAGAGAATGGGGAGATTTTGTAGATAATTGGGTTGATCATAATTCTGTTAGTAGAGTAGCAAAACAATGGGGTGAGTTACCACAAATTAAACAAGCAATGCATTATTTTAAGGAAGAGTGGAATGATAATGGAGTAGAGCAAGATTGGCCATCATTAACTAAAATTTACAAGGCTAGCAATTCTCTAATTGGAGCTACAATGTGGCATCCTTTTGACCACCAGAGAGGTTATCACCCAGATCCCTTTTGGGGAGGAATTATGGATGCGTATAGACAACCTAAGTTTTCTTATTATTTATTGAAAAGCTTAATCCCTTCCTCAGGGCTAGAAAATGTTCCCAATGTGGATGCTGAGCCATTTGTATTTATTGCACACTTAATGACTCCATTCTCACCTGAGGATGTGGTTGTTTTTACCAATTGTGATGAGGTAAGACTATATGCATATGATAAAGAAATTGGCACAATGAAATCAACCTCTTCTGGAAGTCCAGTTCCAAGAATTCCAGTGGTTTTTAAAGATATCTATAGGTATGTTGATGCGAGAAATAAAAATAAAAAGGATTATGGTAAGATAAATCAAAAATATAATAAGAATGCCACCTTAAAAGCAGAGGGTATAATAAAAGGTGAAGTTGTTGCTGAACATGTAAGATGGCCTGTTGGAAGAAAACATGGAATAATGTTAAAAGTGGATCATAGTGGTGTAGATCCGTTAGCAGATGGTAGTGACATAACAACTGTTGTAGCTTATTTAGTAGACGCAGGAGGTTCCGTAAAAAGATTAAGTGATGAGTATATACGTTTTACTGTAACAGGTGAAGGTGAATTAATAGAGGATGATAAGTGTGCTATAAATCCTCAAAGACTATTATGGGGTGAAGCTGTAGCCCTTGTTAGATCTACAAAAAAACCTGGTCAGGTAAAAGTAAGAGCAGAGCTTATTAATGACGGGATAAATCTTCCTGATTTTGGAGAAATAGAATTTACCACTGTTTCTCCAGAATATGATTTTTCATTTGCAGAATATCCTCAAAAACAAGCATCACAAATTTTAATTAATGACGGTCAAATAGACTACACGACATTTAAGAAAATGGAAATTGAACTCAAAAAAACAAAGAAGGAGCTACAAAAATATGAGCTTAATAAAGTTGGAGAACAACAACAAAAATTTATCGAGTAAAAAGTTAAATTTTAAGCTCCTTAGTTCATGAAATTTATTACACCGATATTTTGTTTGTTTGTAAATTACCTTGTTGCTCAAGAATTTAGTCCACCTAATATTCTTCTTATAAATGTTGATGATTTAGGCTGGAGGGATGTAGGTTTTATGGGCTCGAAGTACTATGAAACTCCTCATCTAGACAGCCTGTCTTCGCGAGGGGTAGTTTTTACCAATGGCTATGCAGCAGCAGCAAATTGCGCACCAAGTAGAGCTTCACTAATGACTGGCTTATGGCCAACAAGACATGGAATTTATACTGTTGGCTCATCAGAAAGAGGCAATAAAAAAGATAGAAGATTGGTCCCTGTAAGAACTAAAAAGACCCTTTCAATTGATTTTAAAGTTATCCCACAAGTTTTGAAAGAATATGGATATACAACCTGTCATGCAGGAAAATGGCATTTATCTGATGACCCAAAAACATTTGGGTTTGATGTTAATATTGCAGGGAGTAGAGTAGGTCATCCAAAAAGTTATTATCCACCATATAAAAATATTACAATTGAAAAAGGAGAATCTGACTACCTCACTGACTTAATCACTGAAAAATCGATTGACTTTATAATTGAAAGTCACAAACCATTCTTTTTATATTATTCTACTTATGCAGTTCATTTACCTGTAAATCCAATTGATAGCTTACTGAGTAAATACACTAATAAAAGACCCGATAATGGTCAGAAAAATCCTAGGTATGCCACAATGATTGAAAACTTAGATAGAAATATAGGACTATTGATGAAGGCTGTAAGGGGCAAAAATTGCTTTATCATATTTACATCTGATAACGGAGGACTCTTTGGTATAACTCAGCAAAAACCACTTCGTGCAGGAAAAGGAAGTTATTACGAGGGTGGAATTCGTGAACCTTATGTTGTTGTTTGGGAAAATAAAATTCCTAAAAATTCTATTTGTGAAATACCTGTATCAAGTCTTGATATATTCCCAACTATTTTAAGCGTTGCGAATATTCCTAATAAACTCAAATTAGATGGCCATAATTTACTTCAGATTTTAGAAAATGATTACAAAACATATCAACGATCTTTATATTGGCATTTTCCAGTTTATATTCAGTTAAATCAAGCAAGTATTTCAAGAAACGAATTTAGAGATACACTCTTTAGAACAAGACCAGGATCAGTAATTCGTAGCGCTGATTGGAAATTGCATTACTATTTTGAAGACAAAAGTGTAGAATTATTTAACTTAAGTAACGATATAGGGGAATCTCATAATGTAGCTGAGGAATTTCCAGATATTGCATTCGAACTTGAAAAAAAATTAAAAATTTGGTGGGAAAAAACAAATGCACCGCTACCGGATGAAATTAATTTAGATTTTATAAAATAATTAAATTAAATAATAGTATAAACGGTAATAAATCTTAGTTCTTTTGATACAATTCAATGTAATCAATTCGCAAAAAGTTTGGATAAGAAGTATTGTTATTAGGAGAAATATTTCTTAGTCCATTATTTAATACTAAATACATATCTTCATTAGGCCAAGAGCTTATGGCATTGCTGTAAAGAATTCTTACAGTTTCTCCATCAATTGTCCAAACGGCTTTTTCTTCAGTCCATTCAAACCCATAAATATGCCATTGTTCGCAATCATAAAGCAAATCAAAGTCATAAAGCCAGTATGAACTCCATTGAACATTGGGCCATTCATCATATGCGAGGTGGAGTCCCATAATGTCTGTACCAACATTATTTTTTTCTCCAAAATATTCCCACATATCCCACTCTGGGCCCCATACAAGATCTTCAGATATTAACCAAAGAGCTGGCCAAACTTTATCACCTGAAGGAAATTTAGCCTTAATTTCTACGTATCCTTTATTGAAAAAAACCCTATGCATAGAGTGAACCCATCCGCTAGTGAATTCAAATTGTCCCCAGGGGTTATTTCCACTTATTTGTTCTTCTTTATTGCTCAAAACAAGTGCACCATCTTCTATGTAGCAATTGTTTTCAGAAATATATCCAGCGTATTTATAATTTAAAAGATAAGCCCCTCTAGCTCCAGGAATAGTGTCATTTGAAATGGGATCAACAAGACTTCCAACAACCCAATTGTCAGTATTTATTTGAGTGCTATCAAAATGATCTTCCCAAACTTTGATGTAACCGCTCGGCACAAAGGAATTTGATTCATTTTCGTTGTCAATCGCGTCTTCTGGCTTACAAGAAAAAAGAACACTGAAACAGGTTAATAATATCAACAGTCTGATAATCATAATTAATATTAATTATTTAAAATTTAAATTGAAAATTTAGTTATTAAATATGCTACTTCTATCACGTCTTAAGATAAAATTTAAGCATGATATGAATAATATTCCTTTTAAGTAGTCCTTTCTTTGTTTAATTTTGATGAATGACGTTTAGGTTTTCAATACTACTTTTTCTTTTGCTTTTTGAAATTTTAAGAGCATACTCTCAGTGGACTATTTACAGCAATAATTTTGAAGGTTTCAAAGATGGTTTTGATTTATCTACAGTTGCTGATTGGTCCAAAAATGGTACTGGTGGAAATATTGAAATTAATGAAACAAATGGTTTATGTGCCCACGAGTCTTCTGTTTGTGTTGATATGAATTCAAATGGTTGGGGTTATGCAGCCTTTCCGGTTGATTTTGTTTCTGGAAAAACTTATAATATTAGTGTATGGGTCAAAGCAAATAATAATTCATCCGCTGTTAGTTTATCTTTGTATGATGGATCTAATTTGGTGAGTTCCTCTTCACATCCTGGAACTAATGATTGGGTAAAATTATCATTAACACATACGGCTAGTTCGTCATCTGTTTTACAGATAAGAATACTCAAAAATTGGGGTACATTATCTTTTGATGATTTCAACATTTTGTGTTTAGATTGCAATCCCCCAAATCCAAGAAATTATTATGTCAGTTCACTAGGTAGTGATTTAAATATCGGATCAGTAACTGACCCTTGGAAATCTTTAGAAAAACTGAGCAGACAAACATTTAACCCAGGAGATTCTATATTATTTAGATCAGGCGACAGATTTGATGGCCACTTTTCCCTAAATGGCTCTGGTATATTAAATCTTCCAATTGTAATTGCTTCCTACGGAAATGGAAACAAGCCTATAATTTCTGGAGAAGTTGGAATTACAGAAGGAGGAGATTTTAGAGAAGCCATATATATTTTAAATCATGAACATATTACGATTACTGATATTGAAGTAAATAATGAGAGAAATTTTCACCGACTGAGTGTCGATAGTGCTTTATCTTATGGAATTTATTTTCATAATAGTGGTTCAAAACCACTAGAAAACATAACACTATATAATGTAAAAATTTCTAATGTATATGCATTTAAACCTATGCTTGATCCAGATGATTTTAACGGACTTGAAGTTGCAGGCTTAAGGTTTTTTGCTACAAGAAATAGAAACCTTGGAAGTGAAAAAAATTACAATAATATTAATATTCATAATTGCTATTTTACCAATATACAGAGGTTAGGTGTTCACATAAAGCACGGTGGAAGTAATGCTGGAGTTGGAAATGACTCAATAAATCGAAATAGTAATATTGTTTGTAGAAATAATCATTTTTATAAAACAGGCGGTACATGTATTTTACCCATTCGAACCTATAATTGCTTAATTGAAGACAATTTATTTGATCGTCCTGGTGACGGGTCGGACCCAAGAATGCCTAACAGAGGCAGCTCCGTTTGGACTTGGCACTGTAAAAATACCATCATACAGCGAAATCGTTGTTTACACGTAAGAGGTTATTTAGATTCTCATGGTATACACATTGACCATCATAATGACCATACCTATGTTCAGTATAATTACATGGAAGATTGTGAAGGGGGGTTTGTTGAAATATTAGGTGGAAATACAAATGCAGTTTATCGCTTCAATATTAGCCTTAACGATGGTTGGCGGAATAATCTAAATTGGGTTAATAGTAATCATACGCTTTGGGTTAACGATAAAGCATCTGGTGGAGTAATTGATTATTGTGATGAAACATATATTTATAATAATACTGTTTTCGTGGATTCGGCATATTCAACAGCAATTGATATGGATGGAATGAATCACCATATTTATAATAATATATTTTACTATGCGAATGGGTCTGTCATGGGGGGTAAAAGGATGGTAATAAACAACAACAATACTCCATTATTCATGCAAAATAACCTATATGCTGGTAATGTTGTGGCTAGTTTTGTAAATCTAGATGCATCGCCTGTAAACCAAAATCCTTTGTTTTTAAATGAAGGCGTTTCGGATCCTTTGGGTTATCAATTAAATATAAATAGTCCAGCGATTAATTCAGGTATAGCTGAGTTAGGACCAGCTTTTCCTCAAGCTGGTCTAGGTATTTTTTCTAACATACCGGTATATCCTAATGAGGATTATTTTGGTAATCCTGTTGATTTTCAAAGTGGGAGTATAAATATTGGTGCAGATAATTCTAAGATAGGCCCAACAGCAAATGTTAAGGACAATCCTCAGGATAATCTATCTTCATTTGAAATATTTCCTAATCCTAACAAGGGATATTTTCATCTGAAATTTCATGACTTTTTAGGAGAATATACTTTATCTATTACCACAATTGAAGGTAGGACCATATACAGCGAAAAACACTATTCAAAATTTGTAACTTTAGCACTCTCCTTAAAATCAGGTATATATAATGTTATTGTTGATTACAAAGGCAGTAATAGAACATCAAAGCTTTTGATGATTGCAGATTATTAATTATTAATCAATCTATATTATTTTAATTCAATTTTATTGTAGTTTGAATGTTCGCCTCTAACTTGTTTAAATTCAGAAATTAGTTCTTTTAGAAAATCTGGTTTTTCATCTGCAATATTTTTTTGCTGTGATGGGTCTTTTGCTAGATCAAATAACATATAATTTTTTGAGTTCCCAAGTTCAATATTGACGGCTTTTGCAATGGCTTGGCCCTTGTAAGGAGGAATCATCACGAAGTTGTCTTTTTTATATGCTGTCCTTGACGTGGCTTCTATTACTAAAGAATTTCTTCCCTTACCATTATTTCCTAGTAAAAGGTCATGTAGATCCTTACCATCATTTTTTATGGAATTTTTATCACTTACTAAAGCGGCAATTGACTTAAATAAATCAATTTGACAAATTAGTTCATCAGAAACATTAGGTTTTATTTCCCCTTTCCAATAGCAAATAAAAGGGACATTTGTTCCCGCTTCAAATAAACTGTATTTTCCTCCTCTAAGTCCTCCTTTTGGATCATGATTTCCTATTTTTTCGACCGCATCATCATAGTAACCATCATTTAATACTGGACCATTGTCGCTGGTAAATATAATGAGCGTGTTTTCCATTAAATTTTCTTCTTCCAGAGTTTTCATGAACTCTCCAACACACCAGTCTGCCTCAACAATAACATCACCTCTTGGACCTAGTCCTGATTTTCCTTTAAATCGTTCATGTGGAGTTCTAGGTACATGTGGTTGCTGCATAGCGTAATAGAGGAAAAAGGGGTTTTGCTTATTGTTTTTTACAAATTCTTTTGCTTTAGAAAGAAAATAGTCCGCCATATCTTCATCTTTCCATTTTGCACTTTCTCCACCTTTCATAAATCCAATTCTTGGAATTCCATTTACAATTGACATATTATGTCCATGATGCCATTTCATTTTTAGCAGTTCAGGGTTGTCTTTCCCTGTGGGCTCACCTTCAAAATTTTCTCTATAACTTATTTCTATTGGATCATTTTTATCCAAGTTGACCACATACCCATTTTCGATATATACAGTGGGAACTCTATCTTGAGTAGCTGCCATGATGTGTGAATAGTTAAATCCTACTTCATTTGGTCCAGGAGTGATTTTTGAATTCCAATTTACATTTCCATTACCAAGTCCCAAGTGCCATTTACCAACTATACCTGTGTTATAGCCTCTTCCAGATAACCATTTAGGTAAAGTTAATATAGACGTATCTATAATCAATGGAGCTGTTCCTGGAAGTATTTTTGCTCTTTTGTTTTTCCAAGGATAGATTCCAGTGAGAAGTGCATATCTGCTAGGTGTACAAGTTGCAGAACTGGAATATCCTTTAGTAAAACGTATTCCGTTTTGAGCTAGGAAGTCAATATTGGGAGTATTAATTTCTGTTGCCCCATTTGCACCGATATCCCCATACCCTAAATCATCAGTATAAATTATGATAATATTGGGTAGTTTGGTAACAGGATTTTCTATTGGCTCTTTGTTTTTAACTTGACTTGTACATGAATACAATATCAATAACAAGAGTGAAGTCATAAAAGTTTTTACTGTCATTGTATTACGTATTAATTTTTTAAATTATTTTATTTGGGGCTAATTAAGCTATCATTTATTAACATAAATAATTGAAAAATTATCAATATCATGTTATTTAATTAACATAAATGAAAGTTTATTCTAAAATTAAATTATAAATACTAATTTGATTTATGCCTTTTTTACATAGTTTTTAATTCTATGAATAAAGTTAATTGTTCGATACTATGCTTGTTTATTTTGTGTCTATTTAGTACTAAAATATCAACACAAACAACTTATTTCTTGAGTTCAATTTCAGGATCCGATAACAATGATGGACTTTCGACCTTAAGTCCTTGGAAAACCTTAGATAAAATAAATAATACTCCTTTATTTCCGGGTGATAAAATTATGTTTTGCTCAGGACAAACTTTTACTGGTACATTAGTAATTGACGGTAGTGGAACCGAAATGGACCCAATAATAATAGATATTTATGGAGGTTCGGACAGAGCTGTAATCAATGGTGAAAACAATCTTTGCTGTATATACCTAGACAATAAACAAGGAATAGAAATTCATAACCTTGAACTAATTAATGATGGTGGGACTAATCCAAATGTAAATGCTTCTCAAAAACGCCTTGGGATATATGCTACTGCTTATTGGGGAATTAAAAAACATCTTGTTTTTAAAAATTTATATATACATAGCATTTACCCTAATAATTACCAATCTTCTAGTGAACAAATTTTATATGCAGGTACAGGAATTGAGATTACCGGTTTTGGTGGAAATACATCGAGTTTTGATGATATTTTAATTGAGGATTGTGAGATAACTGATGTTGGAAATGTAGGCATAATAATAAGTAGATGGATTAATGCATCAAATCCGCCACCGCCAGAAAATACCCATCATAAAAATATTTTAATAAAAGATAATTTTATTCATCATACTGGAGGTTCAGGAGCAGTTTTTTTTAATGTCAAAAATTTTTTAATTGAAGATAATATTTTCACATGGACTGGATATCATGATAGCTTAGTTGAACCTCGTCAACACGGTACAGGAAGTTGTTGGTGGGGAGTCAGGAGCAAAAATGGAATATTGCAGAACAATGAATTTTCCCATGTTAGGGGAGCTGCAGATTCTCATGGTGCACACATTGATATTGCTTGTGATAGTGTAATAATTCAATATAATTATAGTTTTGATAATGAAGGCGGATTTGCGGAATATATGGGGTCATCAACTAATTGTATTTACCGTTATAATCTAAGTATAAATGATGGATGGAGAGTGAAAAATA
>CACAYQ010000049.1 GCA_902536695.1 uncultured Bacteroidota bacterium
AGATGCTGTGGAAAACATGGGTGCACAGATGGTAAAAGAAGTTGCATCTAAAACCAATGATACTGCTGGTGATGGAACTACCACTGCTACCGTACTTGCTCAGGGAATTATTAACAATGGGCTAAAAAACGTAGCTGCTGGTGCTAACCCTATGGATATCAAAAGAGGTATTGACAAAGCTGTAAAAACTGTTGTTACGGAGCTAAAAAAACTTTCAAAAGAAGTAGGTTCTGATAATGACAAAATCAAACAAGTAGCTACTATATCAGCCAACAACGATGAATCTATTGGATCATTAATCGCTGAAGCAATGAAGGTTGTTGGTAAAGATGGTGTGATTACAGTTGAAGAAGCAAAAGGAACTGAAACTGAAGTTAAAACAGTAGAAGGAATGCAATTCGATAGAGGTTATTTATCTCCTTATTTTGTCACCAATGCTGAAAAAATGATAACGGAATTAGAATCTCCTTACATCTTAATACATGATAAGAAAATTTCTAATATGAAAGATTTACTACCAGTTTTAGAACCTGTTGCACAATCTGGTAAGCCGTTATTAATTATAGCTGAAGACGTAGACGGTGAAGCACTAGCTACTCTAGTAGTAAACAAAATTAGAGGTTCACTAAAAATTGCTGCAGTCAAAGCACCAGGTTTTGGTGACAGAAGAAAAGCCATGTTAGAAGATATTGCCATATTAACAGGTGGCACTGTAATATCAGAAGAAAGAGGTTTTAAAATGGAAAACACAACTATTGATATGTTAGGTACATGCGAAAAAGTTGAGATTGACAAAGACAATACCACTATCGTAAACGGTGCTGGAACAAAAGATGATATTGTAGCAAGAACCAATCAAATCAAAGCACAAATTGAAACCACTACTTCTGATTACGACAAAGAAAAACTTCAAGAAAGATTAGCTAAGTTAGCTGGCGGTGTTGCAGTTCTTTACGTGGGAGCTGCTACTGAAGTAGAAATGAAAGAGAAAAAAGATAGAGTTGATGATGCACTTGCAGCTACTAGAGCAGCTGTTGAAGAAGGAATTATTCCTGGTGGTGGAGTAGCTTACATTAGAGCTGCTGAAGCACTTGATGAAAACAGCGGAGCAAATGAAGATGAAAACACAGGAATTAAAATAGTCAGAAGAGCTATTGAAGATCCTTTGAGAACTATAATAGAAAACGCAGGTGGAGAGGGAGCTGTAATTGTTCAGAAAGTGAAAGAAGGTAAAGACGATTTTGGATATAACGCAAGAACCGATAAATATGAATCATTATTAAAGTCTGGCGTAATTGATCCTACAAAAGTTTCAAGAAGTGCGTTAGAAAATGCGGCATCTATTGCTTCTATGTTATTAACAACAGAATGTGTTGTGGCTGATGAACCAGAAGATGATATGCCTTCACCTCCAATGGGTGGTGGAATGCCTGGTGGAATGCCTGGAATGATGTAATTAGTACATTATAGAAATTATCCTAAAAGCCCAGTTGATCTGGGCTTTTTTATTGTGCCCCATTTATAATTTCCTCTACCACATTCGGGTCAAGTAAGGTTGATGTATCTCCTAAATTTGAAGTATCTCCTTCTGCAACCTTTCTTAAAATTCTTCTCATTATTTTTCCAGATCTAGTCTTTGGTAGTCCAGTTACAAACTGAATTTTATCTGGTTTCGCAATAGGACCTATTTCTTTAGTGACGGTATTCAAAATTTCTTTTTTTATCTCATCATTTCCAGTTACTGATGAATCTAAAATAACATATGCGTATATCCCTTGACCTTTAATGTCATGAGGGTACCCTACAACTGCACTTTCTACTACCCTAGTATGTTCATTAATTCCGTTTTCGACCTCGGCTGTTCCCATTCTGTGGCCAGATACATTGATTACATCATCTACCCTTCCGGTAACCCTATAAAACCCATCAATATCTCTTTTACACCCATCGCCCGTAAAATACATTCCTGGATAAGTAGAGAAATAAACTTGTTTACATCTTTCGTGATCGCCGTAAGTAGTTCTTATCATACTTGGCCAAGGAAATTTAATACATAAATTTCCTTCCACATCATTTCCGTAAATTTCTTTTCCGTCTGCATCAACTAAGCATGGTTGAATGCCAGGAAGAGGTAATGTAGCAAATGTGGGCTTCATTTTAGTAATATGAGCTAACGGTGAAATCATAATTCCTCCTGTTTCCGTTTGCCACCATGTATCGACAATCCAACATTTTTCTTTACCAATATTTTTATAGTACCATTCCCAAGCTTCTTCATTAATTGGTTCACCCACACTGCCTAATGTTTTTAATTGACTTAGATCATATTTTTCTATGCATTCTGTACCAAACGCTTGTAGTGCTCTAATTGCAGTTGGAGCTGTGTAAAACAAGTTCACTTTGTGTTTTTCACAAATCTCCCAAAATCTTCCAGCATCTGGATATGTGGGGACACCTTCAAACATTAATGTAGTTGCACCAGCTAAAAGTGGACCATACACAATATAAGTATGTCCTGTTATCCATCCAATATCTGCTGTACACCAATACACATCATTATCTTCATACTGAAATACATTTCTAAAACTATATTCTGCATAAACCATATAGCCCCCGCAATGATGTTGAACCCCTTTTGGCTTTCCAGTAGAGCCAGAAGTATATAACACAAATAGAGGATCCTCAGAATCCATTTCTTCAGCAATACATGTCGAATCAACCTTAATTAACTCTTCATGCCACCAAAAATCTCTTCCTTTTTTCATTTGTACGGACTGATTTGTTCTATTCAGTACAATACATGATTTGATGGTTGGACAATGCTGAAGAGCTTCATCCGCAATGTCTTTCAAGCAGAGTTGCTTTTTGCCTCTGTAGAGCCCATCACTAGTTAACAATATGTTACAGTCTGCATCATTAATTCTATCGGCAAGTGCCTTGGCTGAAAATCCTGCAAAAACAACTGAATGGATAGCTCCAATCCTTGCACAAGCCAACGTTGCAATTGCCAACTCCGGAACCATAGGCATATAAAGACAGATTCGATCTCCTTTTTTGGCCCCATTAAGTTTTAAGACGTTAGCAAATTCACATACCCTTTTATGTAATTCCTTATATGGGATAGAAATTGAATTCTCATTTGGATCATTAGGCTCCCATATGATAGCAACATCATCACCTTTATTTGCTAGATGTCTATCAAGGCAGTTTTCAGTAATATTTAATTTTCCATTTACAAACCAATTTACATCTGGGGTATTAAATTCCCAATCTAGAACTTTATCCCATTTCGATTTCCATGAAAAGGTAGTGGCTATTTCAGCCCAAAATGCTTCAGGATTTTCGGTGCTTTTTTGATAAGCTGTGTTGTATTCAGTAAAACTATTGATCTTATTTATCATTCGTTATGGTTTTAACTTGCTTCAAAGAAAGTTTGAAACTAATCTAAAAATAACCATTTTAATCCAAATTTAAAATACCTGTCTGGTTGGGGGTAATGCAATAATGTAAAATAACGATATCCTAATAAACCAGAATTGATATGAGCAACCATGGCGAAAATCGTTACGTTTTTAATTTCTGCTTTAGCCGTTAAATCAGCAATTAAATAGGATTCTTGTTTTCTTTCATTAGAAACCAAAAACTGATTTATTTGAGGGCTAAACCCCATTAAATTAAAAGATGAAAAGCTTCTAACTCTTACCCCTAGATATAGTTTAGCATCGCTCTTAGCGTGAAGGAATTTATAATAAAAACTTCCAAATGCTAACCATTCAGGTAGTTGATATATAGACAACCCACCTTGATATTGATGTTGTAATTCAATGTTAAATTCCATTTTCTTTTTATTGACCATATACTCAATAGAAGTTTGTACTATTTGAACAGTATCCAAGGTCGAAATTGGAGTTAGATCGTGGTTGAAATACATAGGATTTTTTAACCAAAACTGATTTGATTTCAATCTAATATTTTTTAATATGATCGCCGTTTTTAGTCCAATGTAATACATATCATTCACCCTGTTGTTCCATATAACATGGTTACTACTGTATTGATGAAACACATAATTTGGGGTAATTCGTTTTGCATTTAAGCTACTTGAAAACTTAATTTTTTGAGTTAAGTTTCTATTGTAACCCATATGGAAATTAAAATTATTTCTTCTGAATCCGAATGGCGTATATCTGATTGTCGTGTTAAAATTATACTGTGGTGTACTTAGAATATATTTAAGTCCAATATTATGATTTGATAAAATGGTGTCATTTGCATGGTTAGAGTATGTAGTTCTATTAACGTCATAAAAGATTTCCATGGATTTGGTTAAAATAGAATCTTCATAATAAGACAAGTAATAATTTATCTCCTGACGAAAATCTTTTTGAACTAATGTATCGTTGGATCTATTGGTGTCAAAATGATTGAATAGAAATAAATTTGCATTTAAACTATCGTAATAATTCCTAAATCGCCTATCAAAAGATGTTATAATATCAAATCTTTTTGATTTAGAGCTAGAATCACTTTTATATATGGTTTGTTTCATATTTACTCTCCAAAGCTTGTCATTTGAAAATCCATGATTCATGTTTATGGGTATCAGATTTCTATTCAAAATATCAAAATTGGCATCCGTAAAGCTGGAATCATTTTGTATTCCTCCATTCTGCTCATTGTATAATCTATGGTGTTTTAAAGAAGCTTTAATGGTGTAGTTTTCTTTTTTAGACTTCCTAAAATAATTAGCTTGGAAAAAATTGGAGTTTGTGGCCTGGTTTAAATAATAACCATCGTGACTTCTTTTTAAAAAAGAAAGAGAATAGTTTGACCTATTAGATATGGGCTGACTGTGATAGATTGCCAAATTTTGCTCTAATTGATCACCAATAATATACTGAAAGTCTAAAACAGGAACTTTTTGATAGATAAAAGGCAAATCTGCCTGCTCTTTTGTAAATAAAGATCCATTTTCAAAAGGTTGAAGTCTTGAACTATCAAAATACAAATTAAAACCAACACTAGATGGACCGCCTATAAATAAAGTATAGTTCAATGAATCATCTAATGACGAAAATTGATTCCAAATTTTAATTGTACTAGAATCTAGTTGAGCATAAAATAAATTAGAGACTAATAGGATATAAAATGAAATAAATAATTTCATATTAAGTGAAAATAAAAAAAAAGACCATTTCAATGAAATGGTCTTTACTATTTTAAAAATAAAACAGTCTAAGCCTGTGTAGTAGGACCGCCAAAGTTTAACGGAATATTACCAACTTGTTCTGATTCTTTTATTTTACCAAATGAAGATTCATATTTGGCTAAATTATCAGACAAAGCTCTATGGAGTTTTTTAGCATGCTCAGGGGTCATCACTATTCTAGCCTTCACTTTACCTTTGGGAACTCCTGGCATTATTCTGATATAATCCATAATAAACTCTGAAGAAGAATGAGTTATGATAGCCAAGTTTGAATAAATCCCTTCTGCTGTTTCCTCACTCAACTCAATGTTTATACCCTGCTGTTTTTTTTCTTCTGACATGTTAACTATCTATGTTTTCTTCAACCACTTCTTCTTCAATATTAATTCTATGCATGTCATCCGCAGAGCTTACTAACATAGATTGGTAATTTCTCATACCTGTACCGGCAGGTATTCTGTGACCCACAATTACATTTTCTTTTAAACCTAACATGTGGTCGACCTTACCGTTAACAGCTGCTTGATTTAACACCTTGGTTGTTTCCTGGAACGATGCTGCAGAAATAAAACTATCTGTATGTAACGATGCTTTTGTGATACCTTGTAAAATAGGCTCAGCTGTTGCAGTCAATGCATCTCTAGATTCAACCTGTTTAGCATCATTTCGTTTCAGAGCAGAATTTTCATCTCTTAATTTTCTTACAGAAACTATTTGACCTGCTTTCAGAACAGTCGATTCTCCTGCATCAGTAACTACTTTTTTACCAAAGATCTTATCATTCTCTTGAATAAATTCCCATTTATTTACAGCATTGTTTTCTAAGAATTTAGTGTCTCCTGGATCAATAATTTGAACTTTTCTCATCATTTGTCTTACAATCACTTCAAAATGCTTATCATTAATTTTCACCCCTTGAAGCCTGTAGACTTCTTGAATCTCATTAACAATATACTCCTGTACAGCTGTTGGTCCTTTAATCGCCAAAATATCTTTAGGAGTTATAGCACCATCTGAAAGCGTTTGTCCTGCTTTAACAAAATCATTCTCTTGAACAAGGATGTGTCTTGAAAGTGGAATAAGGTACTTTTTAACTTCACCAGTTTTAGCTTCAATAATAACTTCTCTGTTACCTCTTTTGATTTTTCCGTAAGATGCAACACCATCAATTTCTGAAACAACTGCAGGGTTAGAAGGATTTCTAGCTTCAAACATCTCTGTTACTCTAGGTAGACCACCTGTAATATCACCTGATTTTCCAGATTTTCTAGGGATTTTTACCATTACGTCACCTGAACTAATACCATCACCATCTTTAACGATAATGTGCGCATCAACAGGTAAGTTGTATGATTTCAACTCATTTTCATCTTTGTCAACAACAGAGATAGTTGGAATCATCTTCTTATCTCTATTTTCTTTGATGACAATTTCAGTAAATCCAGTTTGCTCATCTACTTCTTCACGATATGTAACTCCCTCAACTAAATTGTTAAATTGAAGTTTACCATCATATTCTGAAATAATTACCGCATTATAAGGGTCCCACTTACAAATGACGTCACCTTTTTTAAGTTTACTTTTGTCTTCAACCAATAATTTAGATCCGTAAGGCACATTTGCATTCATGATTACGGTTCTAGATTTATCAGTAATTTTTATCTCTCCTGTTCTTCCTATAACTATTTTCTCTACCTCACCCTCAGCGTTTTTACGTTCTACAAATCTTACCCCTTCCATTTCTAGTGTTCCATCATTTTTAGCAGCAAGCTCAGCTTGATCTGCAATATTAGATGCGGTTCCACCGACATGGAATGTTCTTAGTGTAAGCTGTGTACCAGGTTCACCAATTGATTGTGCTGCAATAACACCAACAGCCTCACCTCGTTGAACAAGTTTACCTGTCGCTAAGTTTCTGCCGTAACATTTAGAACAAACTCCTCTAGTTAATTCACATGTTAATACAGATCTAATTTCTACTTCCTCTATACCTGCTTCTTCTATCGCTCGAGCTAAATCTTCATTAATTTCATCCCCCTCTTTAACAATAACTTCATTAGTACTAGGATCTTCAACGTCAAATAAAGCAACTCTACCAAGAATTCTATCATACAGACTTTCTACAATTTCATCACTTTTCTTTAATGCCGAAACTGTTAATCCTCTCAATGTTCCGCAATCATAGTCATTAATTACAACATCTTGGGCAACATCAACAAGTCTTCTTGTTAGATATCCCGCATCCGCTGTTTTTAAAGCCGTATCAGCAAGACCTTTTCTAGCACCGTGGGTGGAGATGAAATATTCAAGAATTGAAAGTCCCTCTTTAAAATTAGATAAGATCGGATTTTCAATAATATCTTGTCCTCCTGAAGCTCCAGATTTTTGTGGCTTAGCCATCAATCCTCTCATTCCAGAAAGCTGCCTTATTTGTTCTTTTGATCCTCTTGCACCAGAGTCCATCATCATGTAGATGGAATTAAAACCTTGCTTATCTGATTGCAACTTATCCATCAATGTATGAGTTAATCTTGAATTAGTGTGTGTCCAAATATCAATGATTTGATTATATCTCTCATTGTTTGTGATTAGACCCATGTTATAATTCATAACTACCTCCTGAACCTCTGATCGAGCTTTATCAATCAAAATATCTTTTTCTTTTGGGATTACAACATCACTTAAGTTAAAAGATAATCCGCCTTTAAAAGCCATGTAATAACCTAAATCTTTAATATCATCTAGGAATTTTGCAGTCTTTGGAACACCGGTAACCTTGATAATTTTAGTAATGATATCTCTTAAAGATTTCTTGGTTAGAAGTTCATTGATGTATCCTACCTCTTTGGGGACTAATTCATTAAATAAAATTCTTCCTGTTGTAGTTTCTATGACTTGCTCTACTTCTTCGCCATTTACCATATTATTGATTTTCACCTTTATAGAAGCGTGAAGATCAAGTCTTTTTTCATTGAAAGCTACCTTAACTTCTTGTGGGGAATAAAAGTGCATGCCTTCTCCGTTTACAGGGTCATCTTTAGTACTTTTTCTTGTTTTGGTAATGTAATAAAGACCCAATACCATATCCTGAGAAGGAACTGTTATTGGTGCACCATTTGCAGGGTTCAGTATGTTGTGAGAAGCCAACATTAATAGTTGCGCCTCCAAAATAGCCGCATTACCAAGCGGAACATGAACAGCCATTTGGTCACCATCAAAGTCAGCATTGAACGCTGTACATACAAGTGGGTGCAATTGAATGGCTTTTCCTTCAATCAATTTAGGTTGAAAAGCTTGGATACCCAATCTATGCAAGGTTGGGGCACGGTTAAGTAACACAGGGTGTCCTTTCAACACATTTTCAAGGATATCCCAAACTACTGGCTCCTTTTTATCTACTATTTTTTTTGCAGATTTAACGGTTTTTACAATACCTCTTTCTATCATTTTTCTAATGATAAAAGGTTTAAAAAGCTCAGCTGCCATATTTTTAGGCAATCCACACTCATGTAATTTTAGTGTAGGACCTACAACAATTACCGATCTAGCTGAATAGTCAACTCTTTTACCTAAAAGATTTTGTCTGAACCTACCTTGTTTACCTTTAAGGCTATCAGAGAGGGATTTTAAAGGTCTGTTTTTATCTGTTTTTACCGCACTTGATTTTCTTGAATTATCAAATAATGAATCAACTGATTCTTGAAGCATTCTTTTTTCATTTCTCAAGATAACTTCAGGAGCTTTAATTTCAATTAATCTTTTAAGTCTATTATTTCTGATTATGACTCGTCTATAAAGATCATTTAAATCAGATGTGGCAAATCTACCTCCATCCAATGGAACAAGTGGTCTTAAGTCAGGCGGAATAACAGGAACAACCTTTACAATCATCCATTCCGGTCTGTTTTCAATTCTGCTGTTCGCATCTCTGAAAGATTCTATTACTTGAAGTCTTTTTAAAGCTTCATTTTTTCTTTGCTGAGAAGTTTCATTATTTGCCTGATGTCTTAATTGGTAAGACCTTTCGTCTAAATCCTCGCTAGCCAATAAATCAAACAATGCTTCTGCACCCATTTTTGCAATAAACTTGTTCGGGTCATTATCCTCCAAATACTGATTTTCTCTAGGAAGCTTTTCTAAAATATCTAAATACTCCTCCTCGGTAATGAAATCCATCTTTTGTAGTGGCTCGCCCTCAGCATTAACTGCGTTACCGGGCTGAACAACGACATATCTTTCATAATAAATAATCTGGTCTAACTTTTTTGTTGGCAGGCCTAACAAATAGCCAATTTTATTTGGTAGAGACCTAAAATACCAGATATGAGCAACTGGAACAACTAGGGAAATGTGACCCATTCTCTCTCTTCTAACTTTCTTTTCTGTAACCTCGACACCACAACGATCACAAACAATTCCTTTGTATCTTATCCTTTTGTATTTACCACAGTGACACTCATAATCTTTAACTGGACCAAAAATTCTTTCACAAAACAAACCGTCTCTTTCCGGTTTGTAGGTTCTGTAATTAATGGTTTCAGGCTTTAATACTTCGCCATGTGATCTTTCTAAGATAGATTCAGGAGAAGCTAAGCTGATGGTTATTTTTTCAAAATCGCTTTTGAATTTGTTGTCTTTTCTAAACGCCATTATAATTTATTTTCTGTGTTTAATTAATCTAAATCTATATTTAATCCTAATCCTTGTAATTCATTTAACAGTACGTTAAATGATTCTGGAATTCCAGGTTCTGGTAAGTTCTTACCTTTCACAATGGATTCATATGCTTTTGCTCTACCTTGAACATCATCAGATTTAACGGTTAGTATTTCCTGTAAAACATTAGATGCACCAAAAGCCTCAAGCGCCCATACTTCCATCTCACCAAAACGCTGACCACCAAATTGAGCCTTACCTCCAAGAGGCTGCTGAGTAATCAATGAATAAGGACCTATTGATCTAGCATGCATCTTATCATCAACCATGTGACTTAATTTTAACATGTAGATAATTCCCACTGTTGCGGGTTGATCAAACCTCTCGCCAGTACCACCGTCAAATAAGTAAGTTCTACCATTTCTTGGCACACCCGCATCATCTGTGTACTTATTGATATCGTCTAGAGATGCTCCATCAAAAATAGGTGTTGAAAATTTCATACCCAATTTCTGACCAGCCCATCCAAGTACAGTTTCATATATTTGACCGAGGTTCATTCTAGAAGGTACACCTAACGGATTTAAAACAATATCAACTGGTGTCCCATCCTCAAGAAATGGCATATCTTCTTCCCTTACAATCTTAGCAACAATACCTTTGTTACCGTGTCTACCAGCCATTTTATCACCCACTTTAAGCTTTCTCTTCTTAGCTAAATACACTTTAGCCATCTGAATAATTCCAGCTGGTAATTCATCGCCAACCGTAATCTGGAATTTTTTTCGCTTGTATTGGCCTATAAGCTCCGTTGCCTTAATATTGTAATTATGAAGCGTAACATCAACTAATTCATTGACGTCATCGTTGCTTGTCCAATTCTTGGAGTTAATGTGAATAAAATCGATACTATTTAGCGTCTTTTCTGTGAACTTCACACCTTTTTTAATAACCTGTTCCTTGAAAACGTTAGTAACGCCTTGAGACTTTGCATCACCAATTATTTGAGTAAGCTTAGAAATTAAAATGGACTTTAATTCTGCTAACTCTTTATCCATCTCATTATCAAGTTGCTCAATTATCGGTTTATCCGCGGCTTTTGATTTTCTATCTTTTATTGCTTTAGAAAATAACTTTTTATCAATTACAACACCCGTTACAGACGGTGGAACTTTTAAAGAAGCATCCTTGACATCTCCTGCCTTATCTCCAAAAATAGCTCTCAATAATTTTTCTTCAGGAGTTGGGTCACTTTCACCTTTTGGAGTTATTTTACCAATTAGGATATCGCCCTCTTTAACTTCAGCACCCACTCTAATAATTCCATTTTCATCTAAATCTTTGGTAGCCTCCTCACTCACATTAGGTATATCAGCTGTTAACTCTTCTAAACCTCTTTTGGTATCTCTTACATCTAAGCTGTATTCATCCACATGAACACTTGTATAAATGTCTTCTTTTACTACTTTTTCAGAAATTACGATAGCATCCTCAAAGTTATATCCTTTCCAAGGCATGAAAGCCACTTTTAGGTTTTGACCTAAGGCCAATTCACCTCGGTCTGTTCCATATCCTTCTACAAGAACTTGACCTTGTTTTACAGACTCGCCTTTTTTAACTATGGGTCTAAGGTTAACTGCACTCCCTTGATTCGTCTTCTGGAATTTAGTTAAGTGATACACTTTGATATTAGAGTCAAAACTTACCAACTCATCCTCTTCATTGTATTTGTATTTTACATGAACTTCCTTTGAATCTACATAATCTACAACACCATCCTTTTCTGCATGAATTAAAACTCTAGAATCTCTAGCCACTAATTCTTCAATCCCTGTACCAACTATTGGCGCGGAAGGATTTAATAGGGGAACTGCTTGTCTCTGCATGTTGGATCCCATCAATGCTCTGTTAGCATCATCATGCTCCAGAAAAGGAATACAAGATGCTGCAATTGAAGCAATTTGGTTAGTCCCTACATCTATCAAATTAATGTCTTCTTTCGGAGGTAATGGGAAATCACCCATAAATCTTGAAATGACTCTTTCGTTTTGGAAATTACCATCTTTATCTATATCCGCATTCGCTTGTGCAATATACTTGTTGTCTTCTTCTTCTGCACTTAAATAAATAGGTTTTGATTTAAGATCAACTTTACCTTTTTTGACTTCTCGGTAAGGAGTTTCTATAAATCCAAGTCTGTTCACTTTTGCATAAACGCAAAGTGAAGAAATCAATCCAATGTTAGGGCCTTCAGGTGTTTCGATAGTACATAATCTACCATAGTGAGTATAATGAACATCCCTTACTTCAAAACCAGCTCTTTCTCTTGATAATCCACCGGGTCCAAGAGCAGAAAGTCTTCTTTTATGAGTAACTTCAGCTAATGGATTGGTTTGATCCATAAATTGAGATAGTTGGTTTGTACCAAAAAATGAGTTAATTACACTTGAAAGTGTTTTAGCGTTAATCAAATCAATTGGAGTGAAAACTTCATTATCTCGTACATTCATTCTCTCTCTGATGGTTCTTGCCATACGTGCAAGTCCAACACCAAACTGCGAATATAATTGCTCTCCAACTGTCCTAACTCTCCTGTTACTTAAGTGATCAATATCATCCACATCAGTTTTAGAGTTAATTAACTCAATTAAGTACTTCACTATAGAAATGATATCATTTTTTGTTAAAACTCTTTGTGATTGATCTTCCTCTAATGATAATTTTTTATTAATTCTATATCTACCAACTTCGCCAAGATCATATCGTTGTTCAGAAAAGAACAATTTGTCAATGACACCTCTTGCAGTTTCTTCATCTGGTGGTTCTGCATTTCTCAATTGTCTGTATATATGCTCAACCGCCTCTTTTTCTGAATTTGAGGTATCCTTTTGCAATGTATTATAGATGATGGCAAAATCAGCGGAATTTATATTTTCCTTGTGAAGGATTACAGTTTTAACTCCCGCATCTATAATCATTTCTACATGTTCTTCTTCTATGATAGTTTCTCTATCAATTAACACCTCATTTCTCTCAATTGATACCACTTCACCGGTATCTTCGTCTACAAAATCTTCAACCCACGATTTTAAAACTCTAGCAGCAAGTTTTCTACCGACAACTTTTTTAAGATTGGCTTTTGTCGCTTTTATTTCATCAGCAAGATCAAATATTTCTAAAATATCCTTATCACTCTCATATCCTATGGCTCTAAATAAGGTAGTTACAGGTAGTTTTTTCTTTCTGTCAATATATGCATACATTACACTATTAATGTCTGTAGCAAATTCTATCCATGAACCTTTAAATGGAATTACTCTTGCTGAATATAATTTTGTACCATTTGCATGTCTGCTTTGACTGAAGAAAACACCTGGTGAACGATGTAATTGAGACACTACTACTCTTTCAGCACCGTTTATAATGAAAGATCCCTTTGGGGTCATGTAAGGTATGGTTCCTAAATAAACTTCTTGAACTATGGTTTCAAAGTCTTCATGTTCTGGATCTGTACAATACAGTTTCATCACCGCTTTCAGAGGTACTGCATAGGTTAAACCACGGTCAATACATTCTGGGATGGTATATCTAGGGGGATCAATAAAATAATCCAAAAATTCTAATACAAATTGGTTTCTAGTATCAGTAATTGGAAAATTTTCAGAAAATACTTTAAACAATCCTTCATTGGTCCTGTTTTCATAAGTTGTTTCCAACTGAAAAAACTCCTGAAAGGATTTTAATTGAATATCTAAAAAATCTGGGTAAGAAAAACGATGGCTGCTAGATGCAAAGTTTATTCTCTTAGGGT
>CACAYQ010000050.1 GCA_902536695.1 uncultured Bacteroidota bacterium
GTAGGAATCATTATCAACCAATAATAAATTAGATTTAACTTCACAAGAGTCAAAGCGGATAGTGAGCTGATAAACTCCATTGACAGGATTATAAATAATACTGTCTGTAGAAATTGGGTTTTCATTCAAAAACCACTCATAAGAAAGATGAGTAATTTCTTCACTAATCAAGGAACTAACAGTGGAGTTTTCAGCTAAAATTTCAATATCTATTGAATTTTCACATGTGGTGAAATTTGCTACTAAAAACATATTTGAAGATAGGTCAACTTCTATGGAATCTTGCATTAAATTATTATAGTCTTGAGAGTTTGAATACCAGTGAGAAAATCGGTAGCCGCTATTTGCAATAGCTTTTACATTAATAGGACATCCTCCGTGGTATATTCCGTTCCATGGTAAATCTGGAGTAATACTGTTCACTTTAACCAAACCTGTGTTAATTGGGTAAGTGTCTAAATTAACCTGTTTCTCCCCCTGAAGAGAAAGGGTTTGGTTTAAATGCTGACGAGCAGTACTAATCCTGGCATTATTGTATTGCATAATGTTATTGATGGAATTAGACCATTGCGAGTATGAACCTGGACCCACTTGATTACCCCATCTCGCTATATGATCTGGAATAGCACTCTGTATTTGATTTTTTAAATTGGTAGTTACAGCATTGAAATTTGATGATTGGAAGGTCGTATTAATTAAATCATCATATCTGTTAGTAAATTGACATTTAAATTCATCATTAAGCAATGAACGATGAAAAATGGTAGCATGTTCGTTTGGCACACTAGGGTATCGGGCATAGTTTAGGTAATTTTCGTATATGTTTTGGCCAAAGTAACCAAAGGCAGCGTCAGTATCGTAAAGAACATATCTCCACTTTCCACCAGTCGTATCAGGTCTCCAAAGCTTAACATTATTCAATCCCCATGCAATACCTAACCAGTCCATATTTTGGATATATGTTTGGAAAATGAAGTAATCCATGTAATTGCTTAAATCAAATCTAGACTCCAATACATTGATGAAGTTGGTGTCACTCACATTTGTATTTTGAATCAAATAATAAGTTTCAGCGAAATGAGCGCTGGATCCAGAAAGGGCACTATCTCTATTTAGTAGATCTACCTTTTTGCTGTCAATTCCATGATTACTTTCTACGTAGTGTTCGTCAATTTTTTCTCTTATGCCATAAAGCCCCCAATAATCACCATTAAGGTATACAATACATGGTTGATAACCCATACGATCTATATCTGAATTCATTGCTAATCTACTTATGATGGCGTCTTGAATTCTATCAGACCATGTATGCTGACCACCATTTCTTAAATTAAAGTTATTGTAAGAAGTAATTTCAGATTTGTTTTCTATTAATGTATAGTCTATGTCACCTGTGTAAATGGATTTAGTATCTATTCTAAAAGATTTTTGTGGCTCTGCTCTTGACCAGCCACCATGAATTTCTAAATCAAAATGAGCTTCAAATTGTTTGTCTTTTGATTTGTTAAAATACTCCATCCTTGATTTTTTAGACCACGGTTGCCAAAAGTTACTGCCAAAATGAGGATAATTAGGGGCAGCATTTGGTCCAGCAACATAAATACCCGTATTCCAATTCCACAAGTTATCATCATCAGTTATTATGGAGAAAACAGGTAGTTCGTGATTTAATTCATTTATAATGTAGGTGCGATCTACAGTAGAGCTTGGCAACATTTGGTTGCTGTTATCAAATGATCTAATGCTAAGAACCGAAGAGGAATTAATTATGATTGATCCATTGGCGATGTTATCGTCAATTCCTGGAGTATCGCCATTTGTAGTGTAATAAGTAGTAGTATTTGGGGGAGAGGTGATGTTTATTTGAAGAGTGGATTGATACCATCCGGATGGAAGATCCGTGCTTGGGGCATCAGAAATACCTGTGAAGCACGTATTTTGAGTATTATCAGAATTTGGGGATGGATTTTCAAAATAACACCAATTTCCATTTCCATCAGGAATTCTTCCCATAGAAATGGTGTTTGTTATGTCGTTTGGAATTAATACGCTATCAATAATATTTTCGTTAAAGTCACTTATTACAATTGTTTCACCATGAGATAATTTATAGTCCGTGTGGACATATACAACGGGTGGAATAATCCAATTTGGTAATGGTTGGTAACTTACATTAGTAGATGCAATACCAGCTGATAGGAAGAAATTACTTGTCATATCTGACGAATTAGCAGATGCATTATGAACCTGTATGGCCAATAAATTGCTTCCTGTTACAAGCAGTTCTTGAATATCTTCAGTGTTGAAAAAAATATGATCAGGAATTCCACCATTATAAAGTACTGCTTCATGATTTGCATTTGTTAACTCATTGTAAAAGGGATAAAAATTATTAAAGTTGTTAGAGCGCATAATTTCTACTCCATTTAAATAGGCAATAAAGCCATCATCGTAATCTGCATGAAAAAGAAGTTGTGTAATATCATTTAAGTCCAATACTTGAAACTCTTTTCTTAAAAATAGTGATGGTACCGAACTTATGATGGTATTGTCATCATTATCACCATAACCAATTCCACCTTGTCCAGTATCCCAAGTTTGATCATTGAAACCTGGAAGTTTCCAGTCATTTGGAGGAGCAGAAGTTCCCAGCCAGTATTTCCAGTTATTTTCAGGGATAACCAAAGCTTCCCAGTGATTTGGGAATTTGGTATTTTCTCTGCCTGAAGCACATATGGTGATCAGTTCTTGACTTCCTAAATTAATGGCTGGAAATTGCCATTTGTCCAAATTGTTTTTATTGTCACTTAGGAAGAAATCAGAAAGTAAAATTGTATTGTTAGAGTAGTTGTAGATCTCAATCCAATCAACATCGTCTCCATTCTCGTCTATAAAGCCTCTTTTACAATTAAATTCGTTGATACCTAATTGTGCGGAAAAAGAAGATACAAAACCTATAAAGTTTATAAGGAGTAGGAATTTTTTCAAGAAATTCTTTTCTCAAATTTAATGAAAATTTAAAGAAAATTTAACATGTTTAATTTTTCAGGCAAAAATGGATTAAATCTATAATCCAAAACCGAAGTAACCTTTAACTCCATTTTCGAATTTACCTTCAATCAGAATACCTCCTTTTTTAGTCTTTAATAAATTAAGAAGTTGTTTTTTAGACTTAATAGGGTATTTATCGATATGTGTTATAATGAAACCTTTTTTGAGACCAGCATCTTTAAGCTTGCCTTCTTTAAGGTCTTCAACTATGACACCATGATTAATGTTGATCGAGTTGTATTCGTCTGAAATGTCTCTGAAAGTAGCTCCAAAAATAACGGTTTGCTTTTCTATTTCTTTACGGTCTGTAAGAGTGGTATTTCCATTTTCATTTCTTAAAACTACACGGACCAATTTAGTATCATTATTTCTTCTTACAATTAAACTAACTTCGTCTCCGGGTTTAAACTTTCCTATTTGTTCTTGCAATTCTGGCACATCATTAACTTCAATATTTTCTACTTTTAAGATCACATCATTTACTTTAATTCCAGCATCAACTGCTGCACCACCATCTGTTAAATCTTTAACCATAACTCCTTTGGTATCTGGAAGTTTTAAATCATTCATAATTTCTTGACTTACATCCTGAATAATAACTCCAATAAAGGCTCTCTGAACCATTCCATACTTTTTTAAATCATTGACAACCTTTAAAGCAATATTTGAAGGAATAGCAAAAGAATAACCAGAATAAGATCCAGTTTTAGAAGCGATAGCAGTGTTTATACCAACTAACAAGCCTTGGGGATTTACTAAAGCACCTCCACTATTTCCAGGATTAACAGCAGCATCGGTTTGAATAAATGACTCTAATGGAAATACATTTTCATTTCGTCTTAAAATATTAATATTTCTTGCTTTTGCACTGACTATACCTGCTGTAACAGTGGAAGTCAAATTAAATGGATTACCAACGGCAAGAACCCAATCACCTAATTTCACTTCATCAGAGTTGCCAAATGAGGTGTAAGGAAGGTTTGTATCATCCACTTTTAACAGCGCTAAATCCGTGTTTGGGTCAGCGCCTATAAGACTAGCTTCTAATTCTCTTCCTTCATTAAAAGTAATCATGATCTTTTCCGCATCGTCTATGACATGATTATTGGTAATAATATATCCATCTTCTGAAATAATGACACCTGAACCTGTTGCAATTTGGGGAATGGATCCATTAGGGCTTTGTGGTCCCCAGAAGAATTCAAACATGGGGTCAGATTGATAAGTTTGTTGATATTCACTAGAAATATGAACAACCGCATTTACAGTTTTTTCTGCTGCTGATGTAAAATCTAATTCCTCTGGAACGGATGAATTACTATTTACCATTGAAAATGGAGTAGGCTCAACGGTTTCAGATTTAACTTTTTTAGATTCACTATTAACAGATTTTTCACCAATTGAGCTAAATATTAAAAACGCTATAGCACCACCATAAATGCTTAGTATAAAAAATGTGACCTTTGATTTCATGTATTAAATTTTAATAAAACTAAAGAAGATCTGTATTAAAAATTGTTGATTTGCTGTTAATATATGTTAACCAAAATATTGGTTACTTTTGCGATGAAATGATCTTTAACTTTTATAAATATCATGGTACTGGTAATGATTTTATCATTATTTACGGAGAACATTATGTTCCGTCTTTTTCAAAAGAAAACATTATCAAATTATGTAACCGGAAATATGGAATAGGTGCAGATGGAGTGATGCTCATAAAGTATCATGAAGATTATGACTTTGAAATGCAATTTTACAATCCAGATGGTTCATCTAGTTTTTGTGGTAATGGCAGTAGATGTGCTGTTTTATTCTGCTTTCATAATGGGATTTGCACAAAAAAATGTACTTTTTTAACAAATGATGGTCCTCACAAGGGAGAGGTTCTAGGCCCTGGAACCGTCAAAATTGATATTAAATCGCCAGTAAATGTAGAAACATTATCCAATGGAGACTTTTGTGCTAACACAGGTTCTCCGCATTATGTCAAATTTACAGAGGACATAAACTATATTGATTTTATAAGTGATTGTAAAGCAATACGACATAGTAAGCCATATAATAACGAGGGTATCAATGTCAATATGGTTGAGGTAATAAAAGATGAAATCAAAATCAGAACATTTGAAAGGGGAGTAGAGGATGAAACTTTATCTTGTGGTTCTGGAGTAACTGCTGCTGCTTTGTGTTATGCTCAGTCCAATGACGTTAAAGAAACTGTAAATGTGAGGACAAAAGGAGGCCTGTTAAAGGTGGTTTTTTCAAAAGAAGGCAACCTGTTTTGTGATATTCATTTAATTGGTCCAGCTCATTTTATATACAGGGGAGAGATTCAATTATGACAATAAATCTTAAACCAGATTTTTTAATTACAAAACCTGAAAAACTGGATTTGAATTGTGCCATTGTTCTCAATGGTGAAGATTTTAACCCTCCCCACGTAGGGCTTCTGTTAGGAAATAAGTATTATAGCTGTACGGTAAATGGATTAAAATTAGGATTCTCTTTTACTCAATTTTGTCAAATTTTATCAAGAAAAAAGCAAAAGGTTGTTATTTTCAAAACATCTTTAAATATGGACAAAAAACTAGTAGAATCTGTTTTTGTAGAATATCAAAATTTGGGTGTCGATTATAGCTGTTACAAACCCCTTAAAACGTGTTTCGAATTAGTTAAAGATAAGCCTATAAATGCAGAATTTGTATATGAACTTATAGAGTTTTTAACTGTAGAAAATAACATTACTGCCACCTATCATTTTGGTTTTGATCCGATTTCTAATAATATGCTAGTAGAAATTCCAAGATATGACAAACAAGATGTATTAAATTGCATAAATAATGCTAAAATCGAATTGGAACGTAAAATTAAGACAGCCGTCCATTAAAGATTTAGATGATTTACTGGGCTGGGAAAATGATATTTTAAAAATTGATCATACAGATATGCCTGTTTTTTACACGAAAGATCAGATGGTCATATATTTAAATAGTAATCAGGATCCTTTTATGAATGGACAGATTCGATATATGATTACCATTGATGATATGTCAATAGGTTACATTGATTTATATAATTTTGATATAGTACATTCTCGAGCTGGTGTAGGGATTTTTATAGAAAAAAAGTTTCGAAAAAAAGGAATAGCAAATAAAGCCCTTAAAACCTTAATTGAAATATCAAATAAAGAACTACTTCTGAACCAATTGTTTGCTGAAGTATTTCAATCTAATAAGGCTGCTATATCCCTATTTGAACATGCTGGCTTTAAATTAAATGGTCTAAAGAAACAATGGATTAGAAAACAAGAAGCATACGAGGATCTTTTGTTTTTTCAACTAATGAACACATAATTTCCAGTATATTAGAACAACAATTTTTCGAAACATGTCAAAATTTAACTCTGTAATAGCAGCAATGTTGCTATTTTCATCACTTAATGCACAATCACCACAAATAGAATTTGAAGAATATGAGCTTGATAATGGCTTAAAAGTATTACTTCATGAAAATCATACTACCCCAATAGTAGCTGTATCCGTAATGTATCATGTAGGTGCTAAAAATGAACAACCTGATCGAACAGGCTTTGCTCATTTTTTTGAACATCTATTATTTGAAGGTTCTGAGAATATAAAACGAGGTGAATTTTTCAAATTCATTGAGAATGCTGGTGGAAAAAATAATGCAAACACAACCAACGACAGAACATTTTATTATGAAGTACTTCCTTCAAATCAGTTGGAATTAGGACTTTGGTTAGAATCAGAAAGATTATTGCATGCAAAAATTGATACCATTGGAGTTGAAACCCAAAATGAAGTGGTTAAAGAAGAGAAAAGGTTAAGAGTTGATAATCAACCTTATGGAAGTTTTTTAGCAGAAGTAAACAAAAGAGCATATAAAGAACACCCATATCGATGGACTACTATTGGTGAAATGGAACATTTAGATGCTGCCACGCTAGATGAATTTATTTCTTTTTACCATAAATTTTATGTTCCCGAGAATGCTATTCTTTCCATTGCTGGAGATATTGATGTTCTAGCCACAAAAAAATTAATTAAAGCTTACTTTGGTCCCATACCCAGAGGCAAGGAAAAAATAGCCCAAATAAATATAGTGGAACCGCCTTTAGCTGCTGAAATAAGAGATACTATATTAGACGATGTCCAATTACCTGGTGTTATGATGGCCTACAGAATTCCTGCTCAAGGAACTCCAGATTTTTATGCCATTGAATTGATGTCAATGGTGCTTTCAGACGGAGAAAGTTCACGTTTCAACAAAAAATGTGTTGAAGAAACACAATCTGCTATGTATGTGGGTGCATTTCCTTTTTCAACTGAAGATCCTGGTTTATCTTTTGTGTTTGGAATAGCAAATGCTGAAGTTGATCCATCAAGACTTGAGTCAGAAGTAAATGAAGAATTCGAAAAAATTCAAAATGAGCTCATTTCTGAAAAAGAATTTTCCAAAGTTAGAAATATGTTAGAAAACAACTTTTTGGGAAATTTTAGATCCATGATAGGAATTGCTGAAAATTTAGCGAATTATGAAATGTACTTTGGAGATGCAAATCTTATTAACACAGAATTAGATCGATATATGAAAGTCACAAGGGAAGATATACAACGTGTAGCCAAAAAATATTTTAATACTGATAATCGAGTTGTACTTTATTACTTACCAAAAGAAAACGGATAAACTATGCTTTTTAATAAAACATGTAAATTTTTACTTGGAATACTGTTTGTTTCAAATATCCATGCACAAGAAATTAATAGGTCAAACGCCCCAAAACCATCTAAAGCCCCAAAAATAAATTTAGGTGAACCTCAGCGTTTTGAATTAGAAAATGGATTGAAAGTATTCTTAGTTGAGGATCATAAGTTACCTCAACTAGCTATGAATTTGATCATCAATAAAGATCCCCATCTGGAGACAGGCTATGTTGGTCTTTCTGATATGATGGGAGACATGATGAGTGCAGGGACAAAAAATAGAACAAAGTCTGATATTGACGAGGCTATAGATTTTGTAGGGGCTTCATTATATACCAGATCGAATGGTTTTTATTTTTCATGTCTTTCAAAACATGCTGAAACAGTAACTGAAATTGCAAGCGATATTCTTTTGAATCCTATATTTCCTCAAGAAGAGCTTGATAAAAAAATTAAAAGACAACAGTCGGGCTTAAAATCATTAAAATCAAATCCAGATGCTATAGGTGGTAGATTAGAAAGTGTACTGAGTTTTGGCAAAAGTCACCCTTATGGTGAAATTCAGCGAAATGAAGATTTAGAAAATATTACTGTGGAACGTTGTAAAGAATACCACAGCACTTATTTTAAACCTAACATTGGATATTTGGTAATAGTTGGAGATATCCAATTGGAACCTGCAAAGAAACTGTGTAAAACGTATTTCGGGTCATGGGAATCTGGAGAAGTGCCGGCACATTCTTATGACTTTCCTTCAAAACCTAAAGGGGTGCAAGTTAGTTTTGTGCATAAACCAGGTGCCGTTCAATCCCTGATTAAAATATTCTACCCAGTTAATTTTAAAGTTGGTGACGAAAATACAGCTCAAACAAATGTGATGAGTAATATTTTTGGTGGTGCTTTCTCTAGTTACCTGAATGCCAATTTAAGAGAAGATAAAGGATATACGTATGGTTCGAGAGGAAGAGTAAGAGCAGATCGTTTTGTGGGGCAGTTCTCTAGCTCAGCTAGTGTAAGAAATGAAGTAACCGATAGCTCCGTAACTCAAATGTTATTTGAAATGAATCGTATCCGAGATGAATTTGTGAGTTCTGATGATCTTTCTAGAATTAAAAACAATATGATTGGGAATTTTGCATTGTCTTTGGAAAATCAACAAACCATTGCTAGATATGCACTAAATGTGGAACGATATAATTTACCTAAAAACTACTACCGAGACATGCTGGATAAAGTTCAGCAGGTAACAAAAGAAATGATTCAAAATGCGGCTCAAGAATTTATTCATCCTGATAACTGCCACATTTTAGTGGTTGGTAATAAAGAAATAGCAGATAAATTAGTCCAGTTTGATTCAGATCAAAAGGTTGATTTTTATGACTATAATGCTGAGCCAGTTGAGGTTGAATCTAAGCCTTTACCTGAGGGTTTGACAGCCGAAGATGTGCTTTTTAATTATGTAATGGCCCAAACTTCTACCACATCCATAGATGATGCAAAGAAAAAGTTTAAGAAAATTAAATCTTTTAGAAAAGAAATGTCTGCATCCATTGATGCACAAGGACAGACATTTACCATGGAAATGGTAGAGCAATTTAAATCGCCTTCATTTTACAAAAGCGAAACCATTGCTATGGGTATGACCGTCCAATCTGAGGTGATAAATTCAAAAAGTGGTGGTACTCAAAACATGCAAACAGGCAAAACTAACTTTACGGCTGAAGAACGGTCTTCTAAGTTAATGGAGCATAAGCTAGATAGTGATTTGTATTATAAAGAAAATGGGGTCACTTTAGAACTCAAAGGCATTGAAAATGTGATGGGAGAGGATTGCTATGTCTTAAATCGAATGGAAAAAACAGGCGAAAAGTCAACTATGTTTTTATCTATTGGTTCAGGTTTGTTATTACAATATAATTCTCAAAACACACCAAAAGAGGGTGAAAGCCCTTTGATGTCTACGGTACAATTTTTAGAATATCAGGAGAACGGTGGTATATTGGTGCCAGGAAAAACAGTTATGGATATTAATGGCAATGCATTAGAGATTTCACTTAAGAAAATGGAAATTAACCCTAAGTTAAAGGCAAGTGAATTTGAGTGGGATGAATAGTTAACGTCTTCTTCTTGATCGTTCTTTATTCCTTTGGTTCTTTCTGTTTTTTGATGAATTCCCTTTACTACTTTTCTTACCTTCTTTAGAAGCTATTTGAACTACAAAATCCTTGCCATCGTACTGTTTGTTTTCTAAACTGTTCAGTACTTTTTCGCTTAAAGATTTTTCCATTTCAAAAAATGAAAAATCATTATATAAATCTAATTCACCTACAGATTCAGATGGGAGATTAGTATTGCTGCAAATCAATCTCAATAAACCTCCTTTATTTAACCCTTTATTGTACCCCAAGTTAATAAAGAATCTTTCATGTTGATCGTCTTTGGCCCAACCTTTAGGTCCTTTATTTGGTTTATTCGCCTTGACTTTTTCGTAATAATTGAGCAACTGGTTAAACTCTAGACTGATCATATGTTTGATGAGGTCATCTTTAGAAAAAAAAGATAATTCATTTTGGATGGACGGTAGAAGTTTTTGAAGCTCACTTTCATTTATTTTAACACGTTTAATTTTATCTACATATCTAAATAACTGTTGCTCGCAAATTTCTATTCCAGTAGGTAGTTCACGATTTTCAAAACTAACTTTAATTTTCTTTTCTATTTGCTTAATCCGATGTGCATCTTTATTGGATACGATGGCAATAGATTCCCCCTTTTTACCAGCCCTTGCTGTTCTTCCGCTTCGATGCGTGTAGCTTTCGATATCATCGGGTAAGTGGTAGTTTATAACATGAGAAATATTATCTACATCTATTCCTCTTGCTGCCACATCAGTGGCTACTAGAATTTGTAAAGTTTTTTCTCTAAACTTTTCCATTGCTTTATCTCTTTGCATTTGAGATAAGTCCCCGTGTAATGGAGCCGCATTATATCCATCTTTTAAAAGCTTGTCAGCAATGTCTTGCGTTGTTCTTCTAGTTCTACAAAAGATCAACCCGTAAATGTTAGGGTGAAAGTCTAGAATTCTTTTTACGGCTTGGTAGCGCTCTCGTTCATTGACATGAAAACAAACATGATGAATATTTTCAGCTCCAATGTTTTTGCTACCAATAGTTACTTCTATAGGATCTTCCATATACGATTTTGCAATCTTTGCAACTCCTTTAGGCATAGTAGCGGAAAACAACCATGTTCTTTTTTCTTTAGGAGTATGGGCTAAAATACCATCTATATCTTCTTTGAAACCCATATTTAGCATTTCATCTGCTTCATCTAAAACAGTGTATTCTACTTTGTTTAGTTTCACCATCTTTCTTCTAATCATGTCCATCAGTCTACCCGGTGTGGCTACCACAATTTGAGCACCACTTTTAATTTCTCTGGATTGCTTATCCATGCTAGCACCACCATAAATAGTGGCTACTTGAATTTCGGGAATAAACTTTGAAAAAGACTTAAAATCGTTAGAGATCTGAACACAGAGTTCTCTGGTTGGAGCAATAACTAATCCCTGAACATTACTTTTTTTTCTATTTATTTTCTCAATCATTGGTAGTCCAAATGCGGCAGTTTTTCCAGTTCCTGTTTGAGCTAAACCAATTAGATCCTGATCTTGCTCAATTAAAGTACCAATAGTAGCTTCCTGGACTGGTGTTGGAGATTTAAATCCAAGAGCTTCAATTCCTTTAAGAAGTTTAGGATTAAGAGGTAATTCAGAAAATAACATGTAATAATTTTCTGCGAAGGTAAACTAATAAATTTACTAAAAGAGAAAAAAGCCAAACCTGTAAGCCGGATTCTGTCGAGGTTCATCATTTATCTAGACTATTTATCACTAAATAGTTCAATCAACCTACCCTCCAGGTTGAGCGAGCAACTCTTCAGTATTAACAACCCTGGTTTATTTGGTCTTTCAGCACATGAGGTTTACCTTGCTACTAATGTCACCATTAGCACGGTGAGCTCTTACCCCACCTTTTCACCTTTGCCTTTCGGCCGTTTATTTTCTGTGGCACTAGCTGTATTCACCTAAATGAATCCTTCCTGTTAGGAAGCATGCTGCTCTTTGCTGTCCGGACTTTCCTCTTGATATACAAGCGATGAACCGGTTTGGCATTTCAAAATTAGCAAAGCTTTTAAAACTCGACAAAAAAATCTTTCGTAAACTATTAATTTGGAAGTACTATGTCAGTACTGATGGCTTTATGATCTGATAGTTTTTGTTCATGGACCATAAAATTAGTAGAACCTAATGATTTGTCATGCCAAATGTAATCAATACGTAAGCCTGGGATATTTCCAATATATGTCCCACCAAATCCTTTTCCTGAAACCGTAAAAGCGTCTATGAAATTTCGATCAAAAGCATTGTAACAATACGATGTAGGTGTATCATTCATGTCAGCACAAATTATAGTTTTGTAAGGGCTATTTTCAATGTTGTGAATTAATTCTTTTACTTGTACAGTTCTTTTTTCAAATCCTATTTTAATTTTTGAAAAAATAGCTCTCTTTGGTGATTTCTGATGTGGCCAGATGGGACTACCTTTTCCACCTATTACTTTATAATCAGTATGGTTGAACCGAATGGAACCCAGGTGTGCATTATAAACTCGTATAGTGTCTTGGTCTTTTTTGATGTCTGTATATATGAACTGATTTGAATTATCATTTTTAAATTGCTTATTGTATCTATTTACAATAGGGTATTTACTGAAAGTAGCAATCCCAAAAAACTTATTTTCTTTACTTTCTTCTGAAAAACTTTCGTAGTAATATGTAAACCCGAGACTATCTAATATTAAGTTTCTAGTTTCAAAAGGTAGGTTTTTATCATTTGTAAAGTAATATTCTTGAAGGCACAAAATATCAGGATTTTCAGCTTCGATAAGCTTGAATATTTCAGATTTACTTTTTTCATTTTCATTCCAATTATATAAATCGAATAATCTTACATTATAGCTCATCAAATGTAAGACACTGGAATGATTATGTTTTTCTGATGAAGCATAAAATTGAAAAAAACGACTGTGATGATACATGCCTAGTATAATGAGGATGAGTGTAGGTAGAAAGAATAACTTTCTTTTAGAGATCCATATTAGGACTAAAAAAAAATTGATAAATAAAATCAAAGGATAAAGTAAAGCAACAAAAGGAATCCAGCTGCTTTTTAAGGGATTAGCTAAGTAACCTAAATAAGAAAAGAATAATAAAAAGTTGAATATAACAGTTAGGTAAGCAAAAAGCTTCCCTTTACTTGACATGTGTTTTAATCCGAAACTAAATATTTTTGCTGGCATTAAATAGGTAATCTTTTTCTTCTTTACTTAAGCTATCGTAGCCAGAAGCCTTAATTTTATCTAAAATAGCATCAACCTTTTCTTGTCTAATGATAGTATCATCCGATGTTTTAGGTTTAGATTTTTTTTGGTTGTTACTTTTCTTATAGACAATTTTAATCTTCTTTTTAGTAAATAATTTTTTAAGTCCTGACAGGGGAGAAGTAATTATTGTAGAAATGTCTTTCCCTTTTTTAATATTCACAGCGAATAGGTAACCCCAAATGGCGCCTCCAATGTGAGCGAAATGTGCTACTCTATCACCCGTATTGGCGACACCAAGTACATCTATTACAACAAAGGCAATAGCTAAGTACTTAAGCTTGACCTTTAGCACACCAAAGAAATAAGCTTCATAGTTTGGTGTATAGGTGGCTAACGCTACGAAAATGGCCATTACAGCACCAGAGGCGCCAATAACGGGACTATCATAAGGAAGATCACGATAAAGAGGGAA
>CACAYQ010000051.1 GCA_902536695.1 uncultured Bacteroidota bacterium
GTAATTGAAGATGATTGTATTGACTGGCTAGAATCGAGAGATACAGCTAAGCCTTTCTTATTACTTTATCAATTTAAAGCTCCTCATAGAGATTGGAAACCAGATTCAATGTATATGGATTTATTTAGTGATTTTGATTTTCCTGAACCAGAAAATTTTAACGATGAATATGAAGGAAGATTAGCGGCTAGTGAAAACATGATGGAAATAGAAAATCACTTAAATAGAAGAGATTTAAAACAAATTCCTCCTCCAGGTCTTTCAAGAAGAGATTCGATGAAATGGTTAGCGTATGGAAATGAAGGCCAACAGTGGAGCCCAAGCGATACGCTTACGGGCCAAGAACTCAAAAGCTGGAAGTACCAAGTTTACATAAAGGATTATTTGAGATGTATAGCAGGTGTAGATAGAGCTGTGGGAAGAGTTTTAGATTATCTTGACGCCAATGGTTTAAGTGAAAATACGCTTGTAATATATACTTCTGATCAAGGTTTTTATTTAGGCGAACATGGTTGGTTCGATAAAAGATGGATGTATGAAGAGTCATTTAAAATGCCATTTTTAATAAAAAGTTCTGGTACCATTATCCCTGGCACTATTTCTGACGATAAGATTATGAATATTGATTTTGCCCCAACATTGTTAGACTTTGCAGGTTTATCTGTTCCTGAAGAAATGCAGGGGAGAAGTTTTAAAAATACTTTTACAAAAAATAGCGATACTAAAAGAAATGCTGTTTATTACCATTATTATGAATATCCAATTTGGCATAATGTTCAACCTCACTATGGTGTTAGAACAGACAAGTATAAGTTAATCCACTTCTATTATTCAATGGATGAATGGGAGTTATATGACATGGATGCAGATCCACATGAAATGAATAATATTTATGAAAATGCAGATCCAGTACTAATATCTAAGCTAAAATTTAAGCTGGATTCTTTAAAGAAATATTATGGAGATACATCATCAATAAACGATATGATATCCATGACTGATACGGTTATTCAGAGGGTTTATAACGAGCCAGTAAAAGAAATAAAATAAAAACACCGATTATGAAAAAGTATATTTTTAAAATTATAATTGCAGTATTTCCATTTTTCACTGCATATTCCCAGTCGGATACCGTTTGTAATCCATCTTTCGAAGATTCTTTAAACTCTTGGGGTTTAATTAATAATGGATCTTCAGTATCAACACTTTCAATATCTTCAGATTCACTTTACAGTGGAAATTTAGGTTTAATATATGATGTAAACTATGTAAATCCACCATCTAGCTCGTGTGCTCTGACAAGCTGTATGTTTAGTCTACAACAAGGTAACTATTATAAAATTAGTTTTTGGGCTAAGTCAGATTCATCCGAGTCCTTATTAGTGGTCCTTCAACCTACATCGGCACCTTTTACAAATTATGCATCCAAAACATTTGTAACATCAACTAATTGGCAACAATATATTTTATATACGTCAGACTCAAATGCGGTTTCAAATCTTAAAATAAAGGTAAAACCACAAACTATCGGTACGTATTATTTTGATGATTTTATGCTGGAATCAATAAGTTCTCTTCCTACAAATTCAATCATTTGTAATTCAGATTTTGAAAACGGATTAGCTGACTGGACTCAAAGTCCAAATGGGGGAGTAATTAATGTACAGTCTGAGGGTGTTGTTGTACAAAATGGTGTTACATCAGCAAAGATAACAACCTCAAATACAACATCTGGACAACCAATATTTTCTAGTTGTAAATCTGACATAGAAAAAAATATAAAATACAAAATAAATTTTTGGATGAAATCCGATACTGGTGGTGAATCCGTTGTAGCAACAAGCTCATTGTCTTCACCGCCTTATACGAATTATGGTCAATTGTCATTAAATTTAACAAACACATGGTCTGAATATTCGTTTATAATTGAATCTGATACTACCATTTACAGCAATGTGAGATTAGCCAAGTTTAAATTTTTAGATGATGGTGTTTATTATTTGGATAATATCTCCATTGAAGAAGTTCCCCCTCAACCTATATTTTGCGATGGTGATTTTGAGACAGACCTTTCCAATTGGACTCAGACAATAAATAATGGTGCTATTGCTTCAATAAGTATTACTCCTTCACAAGCTCAAAACGGTCTTCAGTCAGCGATGGTTCTATTAAATACACCCGGAACAACAAATAGTTCAGTCCAACTTTCCAGCTGTACTACTGACGGGGTCAAAGATTCATCTTACACGGTAAGTTTTTGGATTAAAGGTTCTGCAGCAAACCTAAATTTTAATGCTATCACTTCTCTTTCAGATAGCCCATACACGGCTATATCATCTAATTCCTTTCAAACAACTTCTGATTGGACGGAGTTCTGTTACGATATTATGTTTGATTCAACAATAATTGACGGTATTCGTTTATTAAAATTACAATTTTTAAATTCAGGCACTTATTATATAGACAATGTTACTATTCAGGACAATACATACAACTGTTCGACCCCGATTGCACTAATCAATGATATAAGTAAAGACGTAAAAATATGGCCAAATCCAGCTAGAGAAAATTTTAATATCCGTTCAGTTAATGTAAAAATGACAGGCTTATTTGTTTATGACATCTATGGCAAGTTGGTTCTATTTTCCAAAATAAATAAACACAATTATATTCTAGATGTTTCCTCCATGGATAAAGGGACATACTTCTTTCAGTTAAATCTAGAGTCAGGTGAAATTAAAAAGAGAAAAATTGTAATTCTATAAACTCACTTCATTTATTGAGTCTATACTTATACTAAAACTATTAATTAGTTGTTTGTACGTGCTGTCAATAGCTATGCTTATATTTTCGTCTTTATCTCTTTTTAAGTCAAAAAGCATTTGTCCTATGAGCTCGTTATTGTCATTTTGCCACTTTGTGTAGGAGTAATTTGAAGTGGTTATTGTTGTGCCCTTTTTATATGTCGAAAAACCGATTGTATTGCTGTTATCCTTTTTATTTACTGACGTAAGACTTTTTCCTTGTAAATGTTTAGGATAATCAAGATTTGATATATCACATAGGGTAGGGAAGATATCAACAAGTTCAACTACTGATTTTATTTTTTTTGTTTCGGTTTGGTTTGGGTACTTAATCAAAAGTGGAACCTTAAGAGAGGTCTGAAAATTACAATGTTTTGCCCAAAGATTATGTTCTCCTAATTGCCATCCGTGATCACCAACAAAAACAATAATCGCATCATTATATAAATCCAATTCCTTTAATTTTGACACCAACCTTCCTATTTGATCATCAACAAAAGAAATACATGCGTAATACCCATGAATTAACTTGAGTTGAATTGAGTCTGGTATTTCGACAGATTTATCATTTGGGATATTAAGATATTTCCTTAACTCAGCATAGTGATGCATTGCAATTTTTGGAGTATTTTCTGGCTGAAATCTGTTTTTCGCTAGTTGAATATCCTTTTTTTCATATAAATCCCAATATTTTAAAGGTGCATTAAAGGGTAAATGGGGTTTAAGAAAACCGACAGATAAAAGAAAGGGTTTGTTACTTTTCTTAAAATTCACAAGATCTTTCATAATCCTATCAACCATTTTCTGATCAGCATAATTGTCTCTTAAATTTAGTCCTATTTCAAAAGCATTACCCACTCCATTATTTTGATTAGCAAGTTTTATATTTTCATCCGTTTGGTAATCTCTCCACTTTTTTTCAGCCCTCCATGCTGGCTCAGACCAACTCTTTGGAGAGTCGTTCTTGTGGTGTGAGATTTTTCCGAAACTAAGTGTGTAATAACCGTTATTTTTGAACCAAGACCCAATTGTTTCAACCGATGGGGCATCAACATCAATTCTTGACTTAAATGTTTTAAATCTGTTTTTGTTGGGTCTTAGTCCTGTTAACATTGATGCTCTAGAAGCGCCACAAACTGGATAGTTACAAACCGCATTTTCGTATAAATAGGAATCAGATGCAAGATTATCAATATTTGGAGACTTAATTATGGTTTTGTTATAACAATTAATCTCTGGTCTCAAATCATCAACCATTATTAAAATTACATTTGGATTATTATTTTTTACGTTGCTTTTTGATAGAGACGAAAACAAGGTTAATATTGAAATAAAGACTAAACTAATTGGTATTGCAAGTATAAATTTTTTATTCATTTTCAATTACTATATAATTAGCACTGTAAGGCTTAAGGTTAAGTTTTAAATTGTTATACCTGATTTCAATTTTATTTGCCTTTATTTTTAGAAAATTTTGTGGTCCTCCAGCCTCTTTATTTGTGACTGTGCTATTAATGGCAACTTTCCTTGAGGACGGACTATCACTTGAAAGCTCAAAAACTCCTGCTATTTTTCCAGTGCTTTTATTTTTAATATTGAGCGATAAAACCTCTTCTTCAGATGAAATATTGATCGCTACAATTCCTATTTCCCCAGATGAAAAAGTGGAAGTGTGTATCCTTATCAATTTACTCGTTGAGGAACTTTCGTAATAAGTGTCCCCGAAGCATTTGTTGTAGTAATAATAGTGGTAAAAAGAGGGATGTGGATTAAGCCAATCAACATTAGGTTCTTTTGAAGAGGCGAACATACCATGATCTTGTCCATCTTTATATCCGTTTTCGATATCCCACATCATAGCCATCCCATAACCTTGCCTTATAATTTCTCCTAAAGCGTGGGAAAAGAAAAGTCCAGCACAATGTGAAACATTTGTAACTCCATCTCCATTAGACATTTTGGCAAAACTTCTTGTATTAAATTCTGTCAATGCGATAGGTAAATGATTCGCTTTTTTATCTGTATACTTTTCGATAGCTTCATTAACAACTCTAATGTGAGAATAGGTAGTATCCACTGCGTTTAACATATCACTTGGAGTAAGTACGGCACCGTATTTGGCATAGTAGTCGTGTAGTATATAAAAATCTGCAACATCAATTATCTCTGGCAAAACCAGCTCGTTCCATCTACTTTGCACAGGATCTCTAGATTTAGGTTTTTGATATCCAACAACTCCAACCTTAATAGAAGGATCTATTTTTTTCATTTTTTCAATGAAAACCTTACAATGTTGACCATACTTTTGTGGATCAATAATACCTCTGTCTTTTACTTCGTATCCTGCCTGCCATTTACCCCAATTTTCATTACCTATCTCCCAGAATTTTATATTAAGCCCTCGCTTAATATTTGCTTCTTTGACCCAAGACGCAGCATAATCTGATGCTATTTCTAGTCTTTCATTTTCGTCCTCAATTTCTGAATATAATGCCATACTGTAATTAATACAGATGGATCCAGTTGCTTTTGTTCTCAATAGTAGTTCATAAAAGTCTACTGGTCTTGTTCGGTAGGAACCTTGATTTCCTAACTTAGGAGGTGTGGTCTTGTTAAAATTAGATTTGTAAATAATTGGTGGAGTTCCTTCAGGACACTGATCAATAGAACTAGCGTTCCAAAAGTAATCGTTTGATGCATTTCCACCCGGAAATCTTATGACTGGAATAGAAATATCTTTCAAATTGAAAATAAAATCATCATTCGACAAAATTTTTCTGTTGCTCCAATGCCCAAGATTATTGCCAAAAATATATTTTGAAATTTTCACTAATGGCTTTGAAAAATCAACAATTGCATTAACAGTTATTTCATTTTCAGTGTGTAATATGCTTTTTGAATAGGAGATTTTTGGATTTTTCTTTTCTTCCCAATCATCTAAAAAAAATCCTGGATCACCCTCTAACGGACTTCTCAGTTTGACGAAATCTTGTGAAAGAAAATAATTGAAAGATAAAAGTGATAATAAAATAGATATTATTCGCAAATCATGAAAATTAATGTATAAATGACCTTAAGCTTACATAAATATACAACTATATGTGTTTAACCTAAATTAAAAAAGTGTTCAAATATGATTTTCAATTTAATTATTTTTATATATTGTAGTATTAACATTTAGAATAATCCTAAAATTATATAGAATCAAAACCTATCTTATGAAAAAAATTTATACCTCATTTTGCTTGTTTTTTCTTAGTTTGACTTTTGTATCAGCTCAAATTTTTACAGAAAATTTTGGAGGCTATCCAAACAACGCAAGTTTATCATCAATATCTAATTGGCAACACGATGGTGTTGGCGATTTCAAGAGTAAAGTAAATGCTACGTTTGGAGCTTTAGGTTCAACAAGTTTTGGACAACTCCCAGCTACAGGTGCTGCAAAAGCTTACGTTGATATCCCTTTAATAGGTGGTAATACTTATGTTTTTCAGGCATACATAAAAACTACAAATAATCGAATTTATTCCACAATAAAAATCAGATCTGGTGGTATAAATGGCACAGAGGTTGGATCACCTTCTGGAAATGTTACTTCTAACTACAGTTGGCAACAATTACAATCAACTTACACACCGTCTTCTGACGAGGTTGGGACATTTTCTATTGAAAAAACACAAGGTCAAGTATTAAATATAGATAGAATTAGGGTTATTTGTACAACTTGTCCTGAAAATGCCAAGGTTTATGATTTTAAGGATTCAAAAGAAGGTTTTATAAGTGGTGGTGGATGTACAGTTGTACTTGGTGACGAGGCTATGGCAATGAAAGCAACTAATGCAAATCCAGTTACTAGATCAGGTGGTCTTGCAGCACAAAATTTTGCTCATTCGTCTGATTACAATACGGCCAGAATTACTTTCAAAGCCTCTTACGGTGGAGCTGGTTTTGGCAAGTTGTTCTTCTACAGCAACTCTGCTGGTAATTCTCAATTTGCAACATTTAATTTTACAAGAGATAATACAAATACCACAACTTTTCAAACTTCAACAATAGATTTAACAGCTAACCCTCTTGTAGGCTCATTCAATGACTCCATAGCTAGAATAGGTATTAAAGGCCCTTGGGGAATAAATTCCGGAGACACCCTTCATATTCAAAAAGTTGAACTTTTAAAGCTATCCACCGACTACAATGTGACATTTTCTGTAAACACTGCGAACATTACAGTTGGTCCTAATGGAATGTATGCAGGGGGTGGTTTCTTGGGTGACGCTATGGCACTTCCATTATCGGATCCTGATGGTGATGGTACTTGGGAAGGAACAACTACTGTTCCTCCTAGTCAAAGTGGAACAGGTCACTATATCTTTTTAAATAGCCCATCAAATGGTGGTGATTGGGGAGCAAAGGAAAACCTAAATGGACAACCTTGCGGCGACCCAAACAATTTTGATGATAGAATGTTTCCTGTAGTAAATGGAGATACCACATTATTGCATTGCTTTGGAAGTTGTGAAACTGATGGTACGTGTCCTGTACCACCATCCACATCAGATGTGACATTCTCAGTAGATATGAATACATATGCAGGTAGTCAGTCAGCACCTTACACAGTAAACATCAATGGTACGTTTAATGGCTGGTGCGGTTCATGTAATAATGCCATGTCTGACGCTGACGGAGACGGAGTATGGGATATTACTTTACCACTCAATATTGGTGATAACATCAGATATAAGTTTACAGTAAATGGTTGGAATGATCAAGAGAATTTTGCAGGTGGAGAGACTTGTACAAATACAAATTCAGCTGGATTCACAGATAGAGTATTAACAATACCCTCAACAGATTACACGGTTGGAACAGTTTGTTTTAATAGTTGTTCTGCTTGCCCACCGCCACCACCGGCAACTTCGCAATTAACTTTACAAGGAGTTATGGACCTTTTTGGTTCAGGAAATTATTCTGGAACTGATGGTAAAGCTATTCATCTAGTGGCCACTGCAGATATCACTGACTTAAGCGTATATTCCTTAGATGTTATTTCAAATGGAACTGGTTCATTAAATCCAGGTGAATATACTATGTCTGGAAGTGCAACTGCAGGAGATCACATTTTAATATACAGAGTGGGTACTGCAACAAATTCAGCTAACTTTTTCCAAGATTATTTTGGTTCTTGTCTTTCAGAATTTAATCAAGTCATTCCTTCAGGCACTTCATGGCCTTCAGGAAACGGTGATGATCCAGTGGCTTTGTTTTTTAATAACCAACTTGTTGATTCTTTAACATACAATGGAAATCCCATTTTATCAGGTGCATTCTCTGGAGATCCATATGAAGATTCTTGGGCCTACAGGCTGTCTGACGGTTCTTGGCAATTCGGTGGAGAGGATTGTGATCAAAATGACGGTACTTATGTAGTAAGCACTTCAGGCTGTCCTTATCCTTTATGTCCAGTCCCTTCTTATAATGACTTACTAGTTGGTACCTGGAAACTCTCTCCAAATCCAGGATCATTAGGCGTTGGTCCAAACCAAGGCGATATTGGTTGGTGGTCAAATAATTTGGCTGATGTTACAACAAGAGCTTGTTTATTTGATGACTCAATCCATTTTGATTCTTCAGGTGTGTTTTCACATTTTATGGACGGATCAACTTGGGTTGAAAACTGGCAAGATGGTGGTGGAGACAGATGTGCTTCTCCTGTATCTCCTCATGATGGATTAGTTTCTTCCACTTATCATTACGATTCATCATCCAATACCCTAACCCTAAATGGAGTCGGTGCTCATATAGGTATTCCTAAAGCAGTTAATGGCTCAGAGCTAACTAGCCCTGCAAATGCTCCTGCTTCTGTAAGTTACATTCTAAGTTTTTCTAATAATAACAACACCCTAACAGCTGATATTCAGTCTGGTGGTGCTTGGTGGAGATTTGTTTACGATAAAACTTCGTTACCTCCTCCTCCTGTGTATAATGTAACTTTTTCAGTAAACACAGCTAATATTACAGTGGGACCAAACGGCATGTATGCTGGAGGTGGTGTTTTAGGAGACGCTATGGCTGTTCCATTATCTGATCCGGATGGTGACGGTACTTGGACGGGTGTAGCTTCGATTACAGACGGCACTACTGGTAATTATATATTTTTAAACAGTCCGTCCCATGGAGGAGATTGGGGCACCAAAGAGGATTTAACTGGTTTACCATGTGCTGATCCGAATAACTGGAATGATCGGATTTTACCTGTAATTACATCGGATACTACCTTATTACATTGTTTTGGAAATTGTGTTACGGATGGAACATGTGGAGCTGTAGTTTCGGGAGGTTGTCATTATGTAATAGACATGCAAGATTCTTGGGGAGATGGGTGGAACGGAGCCTCGGTAAATGTGAGCGTAAATGGCTCTGCTGTGGCAACTTGGGAGCTAACTTCGGGTTCTTCAGGTACAGATTCTTTAGAAACATTAAATGGTGATGTAGTTGATTTCTCATTTACATCTGGAAGTTACGATAGTGAAATCACATTCCAAATCACAGATCCGTCAGGTGCTCAGATTTACAATGGTGGAGCACCTTCAGCAGGATCACCTTTTTTAACACAAACATCCAATGCAACGTGTGTCCCTGCAACAGTTAATGTGACCTTTCATGTTGACATGGGCTTAGTGACAAGTTCGTTTACTACACCAGAAGTTAATGGAAGTTGGAATAGCTGGTCAGCTGGAACAGCTATGATGGATGCTGATGGCGATGGTGTTTGGGAAGCGACAATTGCATTACTGTCGGGTACTTATGAGTATAAGTACGCTGCAGACGGGTGGGCAATTCAGGAAATGAATGATCCAGCAGCACCTTGTACTAATGGAGATCCTACCTATACAAATAGAACACTCAGTGTAGGTACAAGTGATATTAACCTTTCTGTAGTATGTTGGGGAAGTTGTGATCCTTGTCTTTATCCACCACAGGCGCCAGCTGGTGTAACATGTAGTGTTGGAAATCCAGGGGTTGCATTTACAGATGATATTGATCCAACTACAGGGTGGTCTGGAGATATTGGGACTGGAAATGGTATATGGAGAATTAATTCAGGAGGAACAACCTCAGGTGGTACTGGTCCAAGTGGCGCATATAGTGGAAATGACTATTTGTTCTTTGAATCTAGTACCGGTGGATTGGGTACAGCTACTGCAATTACACCAGCGATTGATTTAACAGCGGGAACTGGTGATGCAGAATTAACATTCTGGATGCATGCTCATGGTTCTGGTATTAATACATTAGATGTAGGAGTATCAACAAGTGCGACAGGGCCGTTTACGAATTTATATACTTGGTCTGGTCCGTATCAAGCTGCATCGACAGATCCTTGGTATCAGGTGGGTGTTAATTTGGCGAGTTATCTTGGTCAGACAGTATATGTGAGTTTCACCTATACAAGAGGATCAGCAGGTATATCTTACCAAGCAGATATTGCGATAGATTATGTTCAGGTTACGACTTGTTTAAATTGCGCTGCGCCCTCTGGATTAACAGCTAGTAATGTTTCTGCAACATCTGCAGACCTTTCTTGGACCGCTGGTGCAACAGAAACAGAATGGTTCCTAATAATTAATGGTGTGGGTACTACACAAACTAGTACATCAGCTAACTTAACTGGTTTAACACCTAATACAGCTTATACAGCTCAAGTACATGCAGTATGTGCTCCTGGCGATACTAGTACAGCTTCACCTTCAGTAAGCTTTACTACCCCTTGTCTAAATGCTGTTGCACCATATACTCAAGATTTTGCTACTGGTTTACCAACTTGTTGGGATGAGAACCAAACTACGGGTTCTGGATGGGTGTTCTCAGGAAATCCTGGTTATGCTGCTGGAGCTAACGGAAGACCTTCAGGCACATATGCTTGGATAGATTTCTCTGGAACAGATGTTGGGGCTGTTTTAAATGCAGTTCCAGTTGATATTTCTGGGCTAACTACCCCAGAGTTAGTGTTTGATTACTTTAGTGATCAAGGTACTTTCACAGTTACACCAGCAAATATAATGTATATCGAAGCCAACAATGGTTCTGCATGGGTTTCTATAGATTCTATTCAAGATGCTACTACACCAGGTTGGAATACTTATTCTTACGATATAACTGGGTACGATGTGTCAGGCATAGTAAGTTTAAGATTTAGAGCCGAGTCTGGTGGTGCTGGAAATGATTACTACAACGATATATTATTAGATGATTTTATTGTAAGAGAAACGCCTTCTTGTACGGATCCTACTGGGTTAACGGTGGGTACGGTAACGTCTGATTCTGTGAGTTTGAGTTGGACACCAGGCGGAAGTGAAACACAGTGGTTGGTATATTTAGTTGATGCATCGGGCTCTTTATCAACTACGACTCCAACAACTGTAAATTCATCATCAGTAACGTTAGCGGTTAATCCTGCCACAGCTTACTCTGCTTACGTTCAGGCATTTTGTAGCGCTGGTGATTCAAGTGCTGTAGTAGGTCCACAAACCTTCACATCACAATGTCTTGCTTTATCAGCACCGTATATGCAAAACTTTGATGGTCTACCATTAGTAATCCCGTACACAGAATTACCGCTTTGTTGGCAGCCACAGGCTGGTCCTGATTATTGGGATGTAACGAATGACGCTGTTAATACAGGTCATTCATATCTTCCAAATATTGGAGATCATACTACCGGTTCATCTAATTACATGTGGATAGATGCTAGTGGTAACATTACCGGTAACGCAATGGTTTCGCCTGAAATAGATTTTAGTGGTTTATCTAACCCTTATGTTGGATTCTATTTTGCATCTAATAATACTTCTAATGCAACTAACCATACGATTAATTTATCTGCTTGGGATGCTAGTAGTAGTACTTGGGTTTTAATTACTTCTGCAAGTGGAAACTTTGCTGGTTGGGTTGAGGTAGCAGGTAGTGTTCCATCAAGTATTTCTTCTCCAACTAGGTTTAGAATACATGCAGATCCTGATCCAAATGGAACAGCGGCTACATATTATCAAAATGATTTAGGTGTAGATGATTTCTTTGTCATGGAGGCTCCAAGCTGTCCACAACCCACAGGTCTTACAGCTTCAAATATAACGGCTGACTCAGTTGATTTAAGTTGGACTGCTGGTGGTACAGAGACACAATGGTTGGTTTATTTAGTGGATGGAGGCACTGTAGCTACCACAACACCGGTCTCAGTTTCAAGTACTAATGTTACATTAGCGGTAAATTCGTCTACTACTTATTCAGCTTATGTACAGGCCATTTGTGCTCCTGGAGACTCTAGTATGCTTACGGGCCCAACTACATTTTCAACACAAGTTGCACCTGGAACATGTGGCATCTTTACAGTAGAGCTTACAGATTCTTATGGTGATGGTTGGAATGGAAATGGGTTAGAAGTAGTTCTTAATGGTACACCAACGGATACGCTAACTGTTGCGACTGGTTTTAGCGCATCATTCCAAATTGCGGTTGATATAGGTGATGTTATGGATCTTAATTATCTAAATACAGGTACTTGGGGAGGAGAGAACGGATGGAATGTTACCGATAACAACGGTATTGTAATTGTATCGGTTCCACCCACAAATAACGGTGGATCTGCAGGAGCTGGTCCAGCCAATACAGTTGGTATAGCAGCTTGTCCTGCTTGTTCTGCTCCGTCTGGTATAATGGCTTCTAATGTAACCACTAATAGTGCTGATGTATCGTGGACTGCTGGTGGAACGGAAACAGAGTGGTGGTTTGTATTAGATGGTGTTGGACAGTCTGTTACGAGTACTACTAATGCGCTGACAGGCTTAACACCTGCTACAATTTATACTGTTGAGATAGCAGCTATATGTGGTGCAGGTGATACGAGTTCACTAACACTTCCATACACATTTGCAACAGCATGTGCTGTAGCATCGGCTCCTTATTTAGAGAACTTTGATGCGGCTGTATTAAGTCCTTGTTGGACACAGGATACGGCAGATGTATTTGATTGGAGTGTAGATGCTAATGGTACACCGTCCCCGGGAACTGGACCATCTGACGATGTAACAGGCGGAGGTAATTACATGTACACAGAAGCATCTGTTCCGAGAGCCTATTTAGATTCAGCGATTTTAATTTCTGAGGATATAGATGTAAGTTCTCTATCTAATCCAGAATTGAATTTCTTTACACACATGTTTGGATCAGCAATTGGTACGTTAAGAGTTGATATGCACGATGGTTCTAGCTATACAACGATATTCACTAAGTCTGGTGACCAAGGTGATGTGTGGGTAGAGGAGAATGTATTATTATCGACAACGGCATCTGTTGTGAACTTCAAGATAGTAGCGGTGCTAGACTCAAATGCTGGTGGACAATCATGGCCTGGAGATATATCCATTGATAATTTCGGAGTAATTGAAGCTGCAGCTAATGATTTAGCCATAGTGGATGCGTCCGTACCGTCAGGGTGTGATTTTGATTCAACACAGTATGTTTCAATCACAGTAGTAAATCAAGGTTTAGTGACTGAAAACACTTTTGATGCTTCCTATTCATTGAATGGAGCAGCTGCAGTAACGGAGACCAATTCGGTTCCAATGAATCCTGGAGACACCTTAGTTTTCCCATTCTTTACTGGAGTTGATATGAGTTTAGATGGAGTTTATTCATTTGACTTTAGCTTAACTTCTGCAGTGGATACAGATCCA
>CACAYQ010000052.1 GCA_902536695.1 uncultured Bacteroidota bacterium
TACATTGTACAATGAAAAAAGAAATGACAAGAGACTTCATCTACGGAATAAGATCCGTATTAGAAGCGATATCAGAGGGGAAAAACAGGTTTAAACTTTAAAAACCTTAAAAATAATATTGGCACATTTAATCATCCAAAAACTATTTTTTGTGACCATCAATTTCTAAGTACTTTAAGCCAAAAAGAAATAATATCAGGAATGGCAGAAGTCTTTAAGCATGCCATTATCGGTGATCCTAAACTATGGGAACACCTTGCTAATCAGCATATAGATTCGTTGGATTACGAATACCTAATTCCACGTTCTTCTAATTTAAAAATGAAAGTAGTTAAAGCCGATCCTAAGGAAGAAGGAGAAAGAAAGAAATTAAATTTTGGACATACCGTTGGACATGCCATTGAGTCAGCACTTTTACTCAGCAAAAAACCTACTCTTCATGGATTTGCAGTGGCATTTGGTATGATTGCAGAGTCTTTTTTGTCATATAAACTTAACTTTTGCTCTTTAGATACTTATATGGAAATTAAACATAAGTTAAATGTATTTTTTAAACCGCATCTAGATTTTAATATTGATGAAAAATCAGTATTTGGATTTATGGCGCATGACAAAAAAAATAACCATTCTTTAATTAATTTCTCTCTTCCAAAAAAAATAGGTGAGGTGATAATAGATGTAGAAATAAATAAAATTGAAGTTAAATCCATACTTAAGGAATTTAAAGTAAATGGTTGAAATCAATGCATCGTCCAACAGAATAGAAGGTTGTGTTCAGTTATCTGCCTCTAAAAGTATTAGCAATCGATTGCTAATGATAAAAGCTATTTCAAACAGCTCATTCGAACTATATAATTTATCAGAATCAGATGATACCAAAATCCTAAATCAAATCTTATCAAATACTTCGTTACCAAACGAAATTAATTGTCATCATGCTGGAACCACATTACGATTTTTAACAGCATATTTATCTACAATTAAAGGCACATTTCGTGTATTTGGAAGTGATAGAATGCATCAAAGACCCATCAAACCATTAGTAGACTGCATACATAAATTAGGAATTGAGATACGATATTTAGAAAATGAGGGATTCCCACCAATTGAAATTCTTGGAAATGAAACTATTGAAGGAGGAGAACTAACTATTCCTGGAAATATAAGTAGTCAATTTATATCGGCATTACTACTAATTGCACCCAAATTAAAAAACGGTTTATCGTTACGTATAATTGACCCCATTTTATCAATACCTTACATTAAAATGACGCTTAGTCTTATGCAAGAAATGGGTATTAAATACGTATGGGACAAAAACACTATTCATATTGAACATCAAGCCTATTCTACAAGAAATTTAGCTGCAGAAAACGATTGGAGTAGTTCTTCTTTCATTTATAGTTTAGCTTCACTTTCTAACGAATCAAAAATTGAAATCCCGCACTTATATTCAGAATCAGTTCAAGGTGATTTTTACGTTAGCGAATTGTACAGTCACCTGGGTGTTGAAACTTCTTTTCACAAAGGGGGCATAACGATAAAAAAAAATAATCAAGTAAGTACAAAATTAGAATTTAACCTTAGTGATTTTCCAGATCTTGCTCTACCCTACGTTGTTTCATGTGCAGGGTTAGGTATTGAAGTATATTTATCGGGGCTAGAAAGTCTAAAAATAAAAGAATCTGATCGTCTAGTGTCCATTAAAAAAGAACTCTCTAAATTTAATGTAGAATGTGAAATAAATGATCATTCTATCTACGTGCCCAAAAATCAGCTTATTAAATACAATGGTATGGTGATTGACGATCACAATGACCATCGAATTCCCATGAGTATTGCTCCTTTGGCTATTAAAACGGAAAGTAATATTATCTTTAAAGACAGTTTGGTGGTTAACAAGTCTTACCCTTTATTTTGGGATGATTTAAAAAAATTGGGGTTTAATATTGTTAATTAATTGTTCTTCCCATTTCGTACAATGCAATGGCAGTGGCTACAGAAACATTAAGAGAATCAATTGTACCTTTCATAGGTACTTTAAATACTTGATTTGACAGTTGAAGTAAATTTTTGCTTATACCATCTTCCTCACTACCCATTATCAAAGCTTTTGGGCCGCTGAATTTATATTCATAGATCGACTTTTCGCTCTTTTCAGATATGGAAAAAATGTGAAGCCCTGAACCCTGAAGAAACTCAGAAGCCCATTGTAAATTGTAAACTTTACAAACTGGGATTTTATACAATGCTCCAGCAGATGTTTTAATGGCATCATTAGTAATTAACGCTGACTCTTTAGAAGGAATAACAATAGCATTAACACCAAAACATTCAGCTGTTCGGCAAATAGCTCCAAAATTTCTAACATCCTTCACACGATCTAACATTAACACAAAAGGATCTTTTCCACTCTCATATATTTCCTGAATAATATGATCTAGCTCATGATAAGGCAAGGGAGAAATCATGGCAATTACACCCTGGTGATTTTTCTTCACCATATGATTTAACTTTTGTATCGGAACGCGTTGAAATACGATTTTTTCTCTCTTAAGTGTGTCCATTAACTCCCCAAATAGATCTCCTTTTGCACCTTGCTGAACAAGAACTTTATTAATGGTTTTCCCCTCTGATATCGCTTCTAATACGGATCTTATTCCGTAGATGAAGTCTCTTGTCATTTCTTTTTTCATTGTACAATGTATACTTTACCTTTTCTCCATGACTCAACAGCTCTATACCAAGATGATTTATAAGAATAATTTCTATCTAATTCATAATCATTCATTGAAAAGGGGTTTGATACTTTATCAAAAGTAAATTTTAATCCGGATGTTTGAATCCTCATGGGATCATTTAGAGAATTGTATGCATTTAAATTTGAATTACTTTGTTGACCGTAATACCATATTTCTGTATTTTTTGTTTTTCTAACGTAGCTGGGGGGACCAAAAATAATACTAATCATGCCTCTATCAGTTTTCCATCCCTCAAGATGAGAAGTAAACATTTCATTAGCTTTTTCTACTCTTGAATAGTATGTCTTGATAAGATTTCTCGCTCTCTCCATCGAGGAAGTTTTGGAAAGCCAAAACTGATCAACTATATTTTTTGGATCTGAACCATTCGCTATTTTTTTAAATTCTTCTTTGGTACATAAAAAACGTAACGGTGGTATTAACTGTTCTGGATCCTTTAAATGAGGGAAATAAGGATTGAAGTTGAATAAAGAAAATCCTTGATTTGTCAACGTATCAATTTGAAAGTATACAAATCCATTCTCAGGAAGGACAAAATCTGTATTTTTATGAAAATCAATGCGTTTATACTGGCCTGTAGCTTTAGGAAAAGATGGTCTCCTAGCCTTACTAAATGGAGGCAAAGCTACTGGAAAATTGATGTCATTATTATTCACATAAATACTCTGATTCGTTAAGAAATTATTGGTCATGTTAATATGCTTTGAACCCGTATAATAGTTATTTAATAATATGTGGTTGTTCGTATCCTTTATTAGAAAAAACTGCCTGTGATAAACATCTTTTTTATTTACATCAACTACTCTTTCGTAGGTTCTAAATCGATTTAAATCCGTAATAGACAGTTTTAATTTAGCAAACTTATTCACATTCAAATTAAATGGAATAACAGTATCTATAAATTCCTTTTTATTGGTAGTGTAAAAATCCTTCCAAAAAATGGATCCTGAATCTATCCATGTTTTACCATTTTCAGTATAAAGCGTATATGAGAGTTTTAGATTAGCGTTAAAGGGTCTTGTTCTATCATTTCGAGTATACAATAAATCTGCTGTTTTAATTTTAAAAAATATTTTTGATTGCAGATCATTATGATGAAAAATAGAAAACTCAGGCTTCATGGATACTGCCATTTTGGAATCTAAATCATAATTTGAATTTTCAACGGTAATGCAACTAATACAGCACAAAAAAACAAAAAGAATTTTACTCGCAGGTTTCCTCATAGGGAGATATTATCTCTTGATAACAGGCGTATAAACCACATTACTATGGTTTAAATTTCTGTCAATTAACAGTATAGAAAAGCGAATACTATCATTGTGATTTGAGTTGAAATTGTAGAACGGACTTAACACGAGCTGCATATTACCTTTAAGAGATTTATTTTGACCAAAAGGGGTTATATCTTCGATTCGAAACCCGTTTGGGATAGTATCGTAGGGCTGATTATTATTTTGCTGAAATACTGCATTTTCACCATTAGGATCCATAGTTCCTTTTACAAGTTGGCCTTCCATAACCTCGTAATACTCAAGGTATACATTGTAGTGATAAAAGCTTCCTGGATCATAGGGTGGATCTATTTGATTTGGATTCAAACCAATATCACCATCTCCATCCGTAAAGAAAAAGGTAATAATACCCGAATCCCCTTGAATATCAAACTGAACAAACTCCACATTTGGCACGTCAGGGTATTGGACCGGCTTTAAACAGGAAGATAAAGCCAATAAAATGAAAAAAACTATGCTTATTTTTGCTTTTAAATTTTTCACGCTATAAAAGTAAACTATTTAGGAATTCATTGAATTTTGTAGATAAAATATTTAAAATTAACAGTGAAAACGAGTTCAATGAACTGGCATTATCTGTTTTTCGGTATCAATATGAAAATATACCCATATACAACACATATATTAACTCTAGAAAAATTTCATTAAATCAAATTCAACATTACGCTGAAATTCCTTTCCTGCCCATACAGTTTTTTAAATCTCATGAAATCATAGCAAGAAACTCAAGTACCGCTACCACTTTTTTAAGCAGCGGAACTACAAATCAAGAAAGAAGCAAACATTATGTACATAACCTAGATATGTATAAAAGATCGTTTACAACTGGATTTCAAAATATATATGGTGATGTAAAGGATCAGATCATACTAGCTCTGTTACCTTCTTATCAAGAACAAGGAAATAGTTCGTTGATCTACATGGTAGACCAACTTATAAAAGAGTCAAATGAACAAAGTGGTTATTTAGAGCTCAATTCTGAATTAACAATTCAAAAAATTCATGATCTAAAAGATGAAAATGTCTTGCTAATAGGTGTTTCTTATGCACTTTTAGATTTAATTGAAAATTATAATTTACCCCGATTAAAAACTTGGAATATCATTGAAACTGGAGGGATGAAAGGAAGAAAAAGAGAAATAGTTCGTGAAGAGCTACACGAGATATTGCAAAAAGGATTTGGAAAAGAAAATATACACAGTGAATATGGCATGACTGAACTCCTTTCTCAAGCTTATTCTACCCAGGGTGGAAAATTCACGACTCCACGATGGATGAAATTTTTAATAAGAGAGCTTGAAGATCCTTTTACTTATTGCCAATATGAAAAGACAGGAGGTATAAATATTATAGACCTTGCTAACGTTTACAGCTGTTCGTTTATTGAAACGCAAGATTTAGGCAGAATGCATAAAGATGGAACCGTATCCATACTAGGAAGGTTTGATCAAGCTGAAATTAGAGGATGTAATCTTTTAACTTTTAACTAATTTTAAGTACAAAGTAATTTTTCTTTCCTCTTTGTAATAAAATATACTGATTTGCAATCAGATCTTCTACACCAACCATAAGGTCAATGGAAGCTTTCTTCTTATTTACCGAAATAGAATTTTCATTCACAGCTCTTCGGGCCTCTCCGTTAGATTTTAAAAATCCTGATATCGAAGATAACAAATCAATTATTGATACCTTCCCTGCTAAATCTGACTTGGGTATTTGTTTTTGAGGTACACCATCAAAAATTTCCATAAAAAGAGTACTACTTAATCCTTTAAGTGCTTCAACAGCAGCATCTCCTTTTTTGAATAAAATGGAAGATGCTTCAACGGCAGCATTGTAGTTTTCTTCACCGTGTACTAGTTGCGTAATTGATTTAGCTAATTCCTTTTGCAGTATTCTCAGCCCCGGATTTACATTGTGTTCCTCAATCAATGTTTCCACCTCATCTTTAGACTTTAGCGTGAAAATTCTTATATAGTTTTTAGCATCTTCATCGCTACTATTAATCCAATATTGATAAAATTTATATGGGGATGTTTTGTTCGGATCAAGCCAAACATTACCATCTTCCGTTTTGCCAAATTTTGAACCATCTGCCTTTTGAATCAGCGGTGATGTAATGGCATAAGCTGAACCACCATCCATTCTTCTAATTAGCTCTGTTCCTGTTACAATATTCCCCCACTGATCAGAACCACCCATTTGCACTTTACATTGGTGATTTTTATACAACCAATAAAAGTCATAACCTTGGACTAGTTGGTAAGTAAATTCAGTAAATGATATTCCAGTTTCCAATCTTTTCTTCACAGATTCTTTTGCCATCATGTAATTCACAGATATATGCTTCCCCACATCTCGAATGAAATCTAAAAAATTAAACGACTTAAACCAGTCGTAATTATTAACCATTGCAGCTGCATTAGGAACATGTTCAAATTCCAAAAACTTAGCTAGTTGATTTTTAATAGCCTCTACATTATTAAAAAGCTCGTCTTTTTGTAGTAAGTTACGTTCTTTAGACTTTCCTGACGGGTCTCCCACCATTCCGGTAGCTCCTCCCACTAAGACATAAGGCGTATGGCCATGTTTTTGAAAATGAACTAAAATCATAATTTGGACTAAGCTACCAATATGCAGAGAATCAGAAGTTGGGTCAAAACCGATGTATCCACTGACTTTATTTTCATTCAAAAACTTCTCTGTTTCTGGCATAATGTCGTGGATCATACCTCTCCATCTTAATTCCTCTACAAAATTCACTTTAGTTCAATTTAAATACTTCTAATCTGAAACAAATATATTTTTATCTCTGTGTTAAATGTAAATTATTCTTCTTTTTTTTAATTTCAATTTTAAATCCTTCATAACTCAAAAATTTGGAATCACATTTAGTAACTGGCGCTACAGGATTAGTTGGGATGCATATTGTTTTGGATCTTTTAAATCAAAATAAAAAGGTGTGTGCAACTTTTACAAAAAATTCAAATAGAAGCATTATCAAACATGTTTTTAATCATTATGGTTTTTCAAATTATTATGATAAAGTAAAGTGGATTAAAATGGACCTTGAAGATGTAACTGAAGTGTATCAAGCCATTAAGGGCGTTGACTTTGTTTATCACAGTGGAGCTATTGTCAGTTTCAACAAAAGTGATTATGAACAGATGCGAAGGATAAACATAGAAGGAACCACTAATATCGTAAACGCATGCTTGGAGCACAAAATTAAAAAATTGGCATTCATAAGCTCTGTCGCTTCTATAGGTCGCGAAGGTAAAGGTAAATACAGTGAAAAAAATAAATGGAATTCAAGAAAAGAGAATAGTTTTTATGCTTTAACTAAATACAAAGCAGAAAATGAAGTTTGGAGGGGGATTGAAGAAGGGTTAAATGCAGTAATTACGAACCCAGGCATCATTATTGGTCCATCCCATTGGGGGAGATCAAGTACTACCATTTTTAAACAAATACATAAGGGTCTTTCTTATTTTCCTGAGGGGAAAAATGGATTTATAGATGTCCGCGATGTAGCTCGCGCCACCATAGCATTAATGGATTCAAAAATAAATAGGGAAAGATTTATTTTAGTGGGAGAAAATTTACCATATAAATCGGTTTTTGATGACATAGCTCTTTGTTTGAACAAACCAAAACCGTACAAGAAGGCGACCAAATCATTACTAGAAATAGCTTGGAGATTAGAAGCAATACGCTGTTTTATCACAAATAAAAAACAAAGTATAACTAAAGAAACGGCTAGAACTGCTAGCCAGATCAATATCTACGAAAATCAAAAAATAATAAATGCATTAAACTATAATTTTAAAACCATCAAAGAAGCGATAAGCAATACATCAAAATTTCTATTAAAAGTTAAGTGAATCTATCACTTTACTCACATCTGACTCTTTTACATCCAAATGAGTAACCATCCTGATTCTACCCTTCCCAAAGGGAATAGCTAAAATACCATTTTCTTTTAGTCGATCTATAAAATGATTGTTTTCATAACCATGATTTAAAATGGCTACTACAATATTGGTTTCTACTTCCAGTACCTGTTGGATCCATGAACATGATGATAAAGCATCAGCTATCAGCTGTGCATGTCTATGATCATCTGCTAATCGCTCTACATTATTATTCAGTGCGTAAATTCCTGCTGCGGCCACTATACCTACTTGTCGCATTCCACCGCCTAAGACTTTCCTATTTCTTCTAGCTTGTTTTATAAAAGAATGAGACCCCAATAAAACTGAACCTAAGGGAGTTCCTAATCCTTTAGAAAGGCATATTGAAATGGAATCAAAAAACGAACCCATAGTTTGGGAGGAGACTTCCGTTTTGACTATAGCATTAAATAATCTTGCCCCATCCAAGTGCAGAGGTAAATTAATTTGATCACAATATGTTTTAATCTCGTTAATGGCTTTCAAATCATAACAATTCCCTCCACCTCTATTGCAAGTATTTTCTAACGCTACTAATTTTGTTACAGGGAGATGAACATCGTCAGGATTTATATTGTGAACCACATCATCGAGCTCCAATAAACCAGACTTACGCTCGATTAAGCGAACGGAGGCACCTGCATTTCTAGCTATTCCTCCGCCCTCATAATTGTAAATATGAGATTCTCTACTGCAAATAACCTCATCCCCGGGCTTTAAATGGGTCATCAGTGCAATCTGGTTAGTCATCGTACCAGATGGACAAAATAACCCAGCTTCTTTTCCAAACATATTAGCAGCCATTTCTTCTAGCTGAATAACGGTTGGATCATCTTCAAATACATCATCACCTACTTCTGCATTCATCATAAAGGATTTCATGTCAGTAGTAGGTTTTGTAACCGTATCGCTTCTTAAATCAATCATACATTACATTTAAATACTAAATTTATATAATGATTCGATATATTATCATTCTGCTAACCTTTTTAATTACCTCCTGTGTGGGTGTCTGTCAAGAGAAATACTGGGTTTTTTTAAGTGACAAAGCTCATAGTGTAGACGATAGGTCTACATATCTTGACTCCAGAACTATTGATAGGAGAATAAAAATGGGGTTGCCAAAATATGACTCTAAAGATCTCCCAATTAGTAATTCATATTTTGAATTAATTTCTCAAAATACAGTTGAAATTAAGGGTGTATCAAGATGGTTTAATGCTATATGTTGTAGAGCGAATGAAGATCAAATAAAGAAAATTAAATCCTTTTCTTTTGTAAAAGACGTGAAACGAACTGTAAAACATCTAAATACATGTAGAACAGTTTCAGAAGAAATTAGCATGAATAATTTGATGGAAAGACAGATTACTTCTTTAGAAGGACAGTATTTTTATAAAAATAATTTAACCGGAAAAGGGATACGCATCTGTGTTATAGATGGAGGATTCAAAGGAACTAAGGAGTCACCTGCGCTGAAACACTTATTTGAAAACAAACAAGTTTTAAAATCATGGGATTTTCATCACAAAACAGAAAATGTTTACAGATACAATAATCATGGTACAGCCGTATTAAGTTGTATTGCAGGCAAATATGAAAATCAGATAATGGGACTTGCCCAGTCATCTGAATTTTTACTGGCTAGAACTGAAAGAGTTTTAGTAGAAAATGAATCAGAGGAGGAATTATGGTTAATGGCTATGGAATGGGCAGATGCAAATGGTGCAGATATCATCAATACTTCACTAGGGTACACTTCAGATGAATATTTTAACTACCAAATGGATGGAGAAACTTCATTGATTGCAAGAGCTGTAAATCTTGCAGCTAAAAAAGGAATTCTTGTTTTAGTTTCAGCAGGAAATTCAGGAGATGATGATTGGAAATATATTGCAACTCCTGCAGATGCGGATAGTGCGTTAACCGTTGGAGCAGTTACAGGTAGCGGATTGCATAGAGACTTTAGTTCCTTTGGTCCAACTTCAGACTACAGAATGAAACCAAATGTAGTAGCTTTTGGAGATGTAATGGGAGCCACTAAAAATGGCATTGGAAAAGCCTACGGCACTTCTTTTTCCTGTCCACTTGTCGCAGGTTTTGCCGCATGCGTGTGGGAAAAACACCCTAATAAATCAAATATGGAGATTTTCAAGTTGGTAGAACGAAGTGGTTCACTATTCCCTTACTTTGATTATGCACATGGATTTGGTATTCCAAAAGCTTCTTTCTTTTTTAAAGACAAAGAAAAAAATCCAACTTTTAAAATCAGAAAGGTCAAGGACAGCGTTTTAGTTGAAATTTTAGATAAATCATATTTAAACACTGGAACACAATACATGTTTATGCATGTAGAATATGATCAGTTCAATTACCGGAAAAATAAGCGTAAAGTACTTGAATATTATGAAACTATTTATTTACATAAAGACATACCCTATGTCATTAATGCAAGTCAGTATAAAGATAGAACACTACGATTTCATTTAAATGGATATACAGAAAAAATACAGCTATAAACTCATATTCATATTTACAATTTTAATTTCAAAAATTGGTTTTTCTCAAAAGACCATTGTGAAGGAAAAAGTACCTGAAGATTTTAGAAAATTCAATATGGAAAATGGGCCAAACAAAAAAAAATATTCTTTTTTAGAATTTAGTGTTGGAACACTCTTACCTATCTTTTTGAATAGAGATGAAAGTATATCTATCAAGTCCAGTTTTGAATACCAACTAAGTACAAACTTTAAAAGAAAAATTTCTCCAGTTCTATCTTTAACAAATATACTTGGCATTTCACATCTGAGAATTCAAGCTAAAAACATTTATGAATTGAACGATTTTGGCATTAGTAGTAGTGCGCTTGATCCCAGATTTAGAATGTGGAATTTGATGTATCTAACAGGCTTTCGTTTTAATATTGACCCAAATAGAGGTAATCAAATTGGAAAATATATTGAAATGAATTTATTCGGCTTTTATACTGGGATCTCAACATTAAGATATGAATACAATACTAATTTAAATGATAAAACCATCATCAGAGAGAGAAACCCAAATCCTATATCGAATTTACATTATGGTTTTAAAATGAAACTAGGAATAAAAAGTAAGTCCATATTTGGTTTATATAGGGTAAGTCATTTTCTAGAAAACAGCGATATTCCCAAACTATTAGTTGGTTTTTCTAGTACAATTGGCAACAAAACATACAGATAACTAATGCATAACCTTAAATACCAGTTCCTTTAATAGTTCTTCATCACTGATCGTGTTTGAATACACTCCCTTACTGGCTAAATCATAGTATCTTAACTCTGATAAAATACGAGCCAGCTTCCCTTTAGAATAATATTTAGATGCTTGCTGATATTGCTTGATGAAAAATGGATGAACTCCTATCTTGGCAGCAATTTGATTTGGACTTAAATCTCTTGCATGAAAATGGTATTTCATAAGTTTTGTAAAAAACCCATATAAGTGCCCAATAACCACAACTACGGGGTGTGTTTTGTTATTACGGCCAAAATGTTGTGCAATAAAACTGGCTTTTTTAATGTTAAAAGAAGCTAAAGAATCAGTTAATTCAAATAAGTTAAAATCCTTAGAAAAACCAATATGCTTCTGAATTAATTCTACATTTATAAAATTGTCCTTTGGCTTTAGAATTTTTAATTTTTCTAAACTTTGCTCTATTCCTGACAAATCATTCCCTGCATATTCAGCTAAAAGAACTGCCGATTTTTGATCCATTTTTAGTTCCAAATTTTGAGCGCATTTTAGTACCCAATCTGGAAGTTGATAATCACGAACTGGATCAGCATCAAATAAATATTTTTCCTTTGATAATATTTTAGTAACTGCTTTTCTCTTATCTAGCTTCTTCCCTTTAAAGCAAAAAACTATAATGGTAGTCGGAACAGGTTTCTCAAAATAAGGGGAAAAATATTCAATTGTCCGGGATAAATGCTGAGCTTCTCTTACTACTATAAGCTGGTAAGAGGCCATCAAAGGATAACGTTTTGCAGAGTCAAGAATAGATTCTACGGATGCATCTTTACCATAAAAAATAGTTTGATTAAAATCTCGTTCATGTTCTTCTAATACACTTATAAGCAACTTGTTCGCAATTTTATCAATTTGATACGTGTTCTCGCCATGTAAAAAGTAAACAGGTTTAAAAATTCCTTGTTCTATTTCAGCATTTATTTGATTATATTCCAAAGCGAATTCCTAAGATTTGATTCCTGATTACAATCATAAAACTAAAATAATTAATTCAAAAGAATACATATTCGATGAAATAAGAAAAAAATGGATTTTAACTACTCCTGAGGAAATAGTTCGTCAAAACTGTTGGAAATTTTTACACTTTGAAAAGAACTATCCCAGAGGTTTAATAACTATAGAAAAAGAGCTTAAAATAAATCAAATCAAAAAAAGATTTGATATCGTCATTTATGACAATACAGGAGCACCTAACATATTAATCGAATGTAAATCCCCTGCAGTGAAAATTAATGACGAAACTCTGCAACAAATCTTAACATATCAACGGGAAGTAAATGCAAAATTGTTAATTCTTACAAATGGCACTGATACTTATTGTATTGAGATTGATCGTAAAAGAAGTATAGCTAGCTATTTAAAAGAAATTCCCTCCAATTGATTTTTTTGTACTTTTAATATATGGTATTAAAGAGCACATTGAGCATTATTTTTTTTAGTGTTTTTTTCTTTTTTTACGGCCAAAATCCAAGATCTCCTTTTTACAACGATGTAAATTGGGAAAACTTTAATCACAAAACCAATATTGGAATTTATGTGAAAGGTCTTGAACATGAAATTAAAAAAAGAGCCGAACAATTTCAAGCTAAATATATTAAGAAAAATATAGATTGGCATTACTTAAGAATTAACCCCTTAACCGCTAAAAATTTCTTATCTGACAAATCAATTAAACACTTTTTTGTTCCATCAGAATATGGTACGCCATTGAATGACACCATGCGGGTAAACAATAACGTTAATGCGGCTCACCAAGGTTTTTCACCTCTTAATAACATATTTTCAGGAAATGGAGTAGTTATGGGTTTTATTGACACTGGAATTGATTTTACACATGATGATTTTAAAAATCCGAATGGAAGTACACGAATCATAGCCCTATGGGATCAAACCCCTTTTCAATGAATGATTATGAATTAGATAGAAATTATTCTTATAAATCATCTTGGTATAGAGCTGTTGAGTCATG
>CACAYQ010000053.1 GCA_902536695.1 uncultured Bacteroidota bacterium
GGTATTCGTGAAGATTCATTTGAATGAATTTTAATTTTCAGTAAAAGTAAAAATTTGAAAATTCCAATCGTCTAAATATCTAAATAAAATTGTCCACAAATAAAAAAATCACATTACGGAATTAAAATCGATAAAGTAGTTAAATTTGAATCAATGATTCAGACAAGTAAATTGACAAAACATTATGGAGAGTTAGAAGTTCTAAAAGGGATTGATCTTAGTATTAATGAAAAAGAAATTGTCTCCATTGTGGGTAAAAGTGGTGCAGGAAAAACTACATTATTGCAATTAATAGGAACACTTGAAAAACCTACTTCAGGTTTTGTCTCAATAGAGGGTAAAGATTTAAGTAAATTCAAAGAAAAGGAGTTAGCCAAGTTCAGAAATCAATCCATTGGTTTTGTTTTTCAGTTTCATCACTTATTACCTGAATTTACAGCGCTAGAAAATACTTGTTTACCGGGTTATATTGCTAAAAAGCATAAAAAGGATTCCATTGAAAGAGCTAAATTTCTTCTTCATACGCTGGGACTAAATAAAAGAATAAATCACAGACCTAGTGAGTTATCGGGTGGGGAGCAGCAAAGAGTTAGTATTGCAAGAGCCTTAATGAACAAACCTAAAGTCATTCTTGCTGACGAACCCAGTGGTAATTTAGATACGAAAACTGCTGACGAAATACATAATCTTTTTTTTAAATTAAGAGAGGATCTGGGACTAACTTTTGTAATAGTTACTCATAATATAAAACTTGCCGAACTAGCAGATCGTAAAATTGTAATGAAAGACGGTTTAATTATCCCGGATTAAAAAGAAGGACACGACATAGTCCTGTAGCTTTTGATTTTAGGCTTACAATAGAACTTGTAAGCTAGTGAAACTTCATGTGAACCACCGGACTGAGGAGTTAACTGTGAGGTTGTGATATCGTAGCTATATCCTATTCTCAAGTGCTCTGATTCTAATCCTAACGTAAGTATAAAAGAATCTCTATTTCTATACCAAAAACCAACAACATAGTTCCCGCTTTTATAGTAAAGTCCTAAGTTGATTTGTGTGAATTCCGCTTGTTTAGAAAGTAAAATACTAGGAGAAATACTCTCACCTTTAGAAGTGTAAAGGGAATGTGAAGCCAAATCAAATTCAGTTCCTAAATGGATGGTATAACGCATTGGAAGACGAGTGTCGCTAAGTGAATTTGTCCTAAGGCTTTCATCCGGCTCTAACAAATGATGAGCAACAAAACCCATATAAAATTTATCCGTGTAACCTAATATACCGGCAGAGAAATCAAAGAAGTTAACTGGCTCGAAGTTGAGAACTTCTTGTGTTCCAAACACGAAACCTCTTCTAGAGTGAATTTGGTCTCCAAATGTCATTTTATTGGTATTCGCTGCTTTTTGGATATATGAGCCTTGTAATGAATAATTAATGGTGAAGGATCTGGAAACGTGTTGGTGATAAGCATAGGATAAATTTACTTGATTAGTGACTAAAACACCGTTGCCAACTTGATCACTCAAAACGGATAAACCTATACCGCCTTTTAAATTATCAAAGTATTTATCAAATGAGGCTGCAGTGGTAATGAACGCACCGGGAAAAGCAGGCCATTGATTTCTGTAATTCATCACAAATCGAGGACACTTGTTAGTCCCACTAAATGCAGGGTTTAGATAAATAGGATTAGAATAAAATTGAGTGAAGATTGGGTCTTGCCCATACGTTTGATTAATCCACGAAGAGGTAAGTAGAATGATAAAACAACGAAGCTTTACCGATGAAAATAAAACCATAAATTTACTACTCCTCATTAAAGCTAATCTTTAATATCCCTTGATTATTTCCTCTAAAATAACAATTAAATCTGATTTTTATAATGCACCATATTTAAAGAATTTATCTGATTCAGATTATTCCAGAATCATTTACTTAAGTGCTACATTTTTATATCTTTAGTGATAATTGATTAAAATATTTTAAAAACAAATTATCATGAGTGAATTTCCCTGGCATAAGAGCTATCCTGATTTTGTGAAAAAAACAACAGAAATTAATTACAATAGTATTGTAGAAATATATGAACAATCCATCAAAAAATTCGGACCAAAAGTAGCGTTCAAAAATATGGATGTTGAAATCAGTTTCAACGATGTTGCGGCAAAAGTAGATGAATTAGTTTGGTATTTTCAAAACAAAACCAACTTAAAAAAGGGAGATAAAATTGCGCTACAAATGCCCAATTTATTACAATATCCTATTGTGATATTCGCTGCATTAAAAGCAGGGTTAGTTATAGTAAATACAAATCCTCTTTATACGGCTGACGAAATGCTTCACCAATACAATGACTCTGGAGCAAAAGCCATCATTATATTAGAAAATTTTGCAAGTAAACTCGAAGTAATCCTATCGAAAACAAAGATAGAAACCGTTATAGTTTCTAGCATTGGCGACATGTTAGGTGGGCTTAAAGGTGGAATAGTAAACTTTGTGATCAGAAATATTAAAAAAGATGCTGAGGGTAATCCTATGGTACCTAAGTTTAATTTACCTAATAGTAAAAATCTAAAACAAATTCTCAAAGAATCAGCTGGAAAAAAAGGAACTCCAGTTGAATTGGGGAAGGATGACACCGCATTTCTCCAATATACAGGAGGAACAACAGGTGTATCTAAAGGTGCTGAGTTAACTCATGGAAATATCTGTGCTAATGTTAGTCAAGTAGAAGAATGGATTGGAAACAGTATTGATGAAGGAAATGAAACCATCATAACGGCTTTACCGCTTTATCACATTTTTGCCTTGACAGCTAATTGCATGACTTTTTTCAGATATGGTGCAAAAAATATTTTAATCACTAACCCTAGAGATATGAAATCTTTTTGTGCTGATCTTAAAAAGAATCCATTTACAGCCATTACTGGGGTTAATACTCTATTTATTGGTTTAATGAATCAAGAAGTATTCAAACAACTTGATTTCAAAGGGTTGAAGTTAGCTTTAGGGGGTGGAATGGCCGTTCAAGATGTTGTAGCTGATCAATGGGAAAAACTGACAGGATGTGCACTTTTAGAAGCGTATGGTCTTTCTGAAACAAGTCCTGCAGCTACTATTAACCCTTACAATGGAAAGCATAAACGTGGAACCATCGGACTTCCCCTTCCAAATACTGACCTGAAAATATTTGATGATAATTTAAAAGAAGTTGCTCAAGGAGAACCCGGAGAAATTGGAATTAAGGGCCCTCAGGTAATGAAAGGATATTGGAACAGAGAAGAAGAAACCAAAAACTGTTTTCATGGAGAATATTTTTTAACGGGAGATATCGGTACTATGGATGAAGAAGGATATTTTAAAATTGTGGATCGTAAAAAAGAAATGGTTCTGGTATCTGGATTTAATGTGTATCCAAATGAGGTTGAAAAAGCAATATCCGAACATCCTAAAGTGCTTGAAGTGGGTGTAAGAGGAGAAAAAAATGAAGACGGGACTGAATTCGTGAGAGCATTTATTGTCAAGAAGGACAAAAGCCTCACAGAAGAAGAAGTAATTGAATTTAGCAGAACTAAGTTAACTAACTATAAAGTACCTAAAAGTATCAGTTTTAGAGATGAATTACCAAAGTCAAATGTAGGTAAAATATTGCGTAGATTACTTGAATAGCCTTAAGTGGATCACTTAAATATTCTACCTACTATGGGCCTGGGAAAAATAAAATATCTAATTTCAATTGATGTATTCAAAGGCTTGGTTGGAAAACAAGGTATCAAGTAACTAATCATAAAAAATAGGAAAATTACAGCAAATATATTGGTGTATAATTTAAGTTTGGATTACACCAACTTTATATGACTTTACATCCTCATTTTGGTTTGAAGCAGCTATACCAATAGAAATCCATTTTCTTGTTTGAACTGGATCTATGATAGCATCTACCCATAATCTTGCCGCAGCGTAATAGGGAGAAGTTTGATCATCATATTTCTTTTTAATTCTATTAAATAACTCTTCTTCTTTTTCTTTGGAAATTTCTTCTCCTTTAGATTTTAACGAAGCCATTTCAATTTGCAGTAAAACCTTTGCTGCCTGAGCACCTCCCATTACCGCAATTTCAGCTGTTGGCCATCCTACAATTAACCTTGGATCATAAGCCTTGCCACACATAGCATAATTTCCTGCACCATAAGAATTGCCCATAACTATAGTGAACTTGGGTACTACAGAGTTGGACATGGCATTAACTAATTTCGCTCCATCTTTAATTATACCTCCGTGTTCTGACCTACTTCCCACCATAAATCCACTAACATCTTGTAGAAAAACAAGCGGAATTTTTTTCTGATTACATATCATCACAAAACGTGCAGCTTTATCAGCGCTATCGCTGTAAATAACACCGCCAAATTGCATTTCCCCTTTTTTAGTCTTAACCACTTGTCGCTGGTTAGCTACAATTCCAACAGACCAACCATCAATCCTTGCATATGCACAAACTATGGTCTTACCATAATCTGACTTATACTCTGTGAACTTAGAGTCATCTACAAGAAGATTAATGATATTTTTCACATCATAATTATCTGTTCTTTGAATCGGAAATGCACCATGTAAATTACTTATGCTTTGAGAGGGAGATTTTGATTTTGCTCTGTTAAATCCTGCTTTTGGTTTATCTCCCAACCTACTTATCATATCTTTAATTGTGGCTAAACATTCTTTATCGTCTTTACACTTGTAATCAGTTACACCACTTATTTCACAATGAGTTGTTGCACCACCTAACGTTTCATTATCTACCACTTCACCAATAGCTGCTTTTACTAAATATGATCCGGCCAAAAATATGCTTCCTGTTTTTTCTACAATTAACGATTCATCACTCATTATTGGTAAATAAGCACCACCTGCTACACAGCTTCCCATAATTGCTGCAATTTGAGGAATTCCCATTGCACTTAACTTAGCGTTGTTACTGAAAATTCTTCCAAAGTGTTCTTTGTCAGGAAAAATTTCATCCTGCATAGGCAAATAGACTCCCGCACTATCTACTAAATATATGATAGGTAGTTTATTTTCCATAGCTATCTCTTGAGCTCTTAGATTTTTTTTCCCAGTAATAGGAAACCAAGCACCCGCCTTTACTGTAGCATCATTAGCCACAATTACGCATAATCTTGCGCTAACAAATCCTATCACTACAACAACTCCACCTGCTGGACAACCTCCGTGTTCTGTATACATTTCATATCCTGCAAACGCACCAATTTCAATATGATCAGTATTCTTATCCAAAAGAGCATCAATTCTTTCTCTTGCCGTTAGCTTCCCTTTATCATGATGCTTCTTGATTTTTCCTTCTCCCCCACCTTTGTAAATTTCATGCAAGATGTTGTTCATCTTTGAAATTTTTAATTTCATTTTGTCCTCGTTCTTGTTGAAATCTAAATTTTCTTTTGCAAAGCCCATCTATCTAATTTTGATTTTAGCGAAGATAATTAAATCAATATGCAGTACTCCAACTTTTGACGTTATATTTGGTACAAATAAATGAGATGAAAATCGGTATTGTTTTATATCCTACATTTGGCGGAAGTGGAATAGTCGCAACAGAACTTGGTAAAGCACTAGCGGTTAAAGGACATGAAATCCATTTTATCACCTATAGTCAGCCTGTAAAATTAGGTGAATTGAGAAAGAATGTATTTTATCACGAAGTTGTTCCCTCTGATTATCCATTATTTGAATACACTCCATATGAACAGGTATTAACAAGTAAATTAGTAGATGTTGTAAAATATGAAAAATTAGACGTATTACATGTTCATTATGCCATACCTCATGCATCAGCTGCATACATGGCTAAACAAATTTTACAAACTCAAGGAATTAAAATTCCATTTATTACTACGCTTCATGGTACCGATATTACGCTTGTGGGTAAAGACCCCTCTTTTGAACCTGTAATTACTTTTTCAATTAATCAATCTGATATTGTTACAGCTGTTTCAGAAAATTTAAAGTTGGAAACGAATCAACTTTTTAAAATCCAAAAAAACATACAAGTCGTTCCCAATTTCATCAATATAGAGGAATATCAAATGAATCAAAATCAATATTACAAGAATAGATATGCCCCAAATGGTGAGAAAATAATATGTCATGTATCAAACTTTAGAAAAGTCAAAAGAATAGGTGATGTAATTAAAACTTTTAATGTAGTAGCAGAAAAAATTAAAACAAAGTTAATCCTAGTTGGTGATGGTCCTGAAAGAAATCAATTAGAAAGGCAAGCAAGAAAATCCAAGTTCAATAAACATATTTATTTTCTTGGAAATTTAAAATCAACCAAAGAAGTTCTCAATATTTCAGATTTATTTCTTCTACCCTCCTCAAAAGAAAGCTTTGGTCTTGCCGCCCTTGAAGCCATGGCTTGTAAAGTTCCTGTTGTAGCCACAAATACGGGTGGAATTCCAGAAGTAGTTGAAAATGAATATAGTGGGTTTCTGAGTGAAGTTGGAAACATTGAAAAAATGGCCACAAACTGCTTAACTATTTTATCGAAAGAGGATAACCTAAAGGTATTTAAATCAAATGCATTTAAAACAGCTCAAAAATATGATATTGAACAAATTTTACCCAAATATGAAATGCTTTATGACCAGCTTGTAAACTGATAAACAAATTACCAGTAGAAAAGCTACCTAAATAAATAAATCATGATTTCATCCTTGACAGGATTAGGCTGACGAACGCCATTAGCGTCATATGTACTTCCAAAAGTTCCGTCAATAATAACTAAGTAAGAACCCGTATCACATTTTCTACCCCTGAGATTAGTTCCATCCCATCTAAAATTAGGGTCATCAGAAGTAAATACAAGTTTTCCCCATCTGTTATAAATATTAATATTCATAACATCAAAACAAGGGTCATTTTGCCCAGCTAATTGATAAAAATCGTTTTCTCCATCTCCATTAGGAGTAAAAGTATTAGGAGTTTCTTCAACAACCCCTACTGGCATCTCCACCTCAACATGAGAACTTGCTTGTATGGTATCAGATCCGCATACAGAAGAGTATGCTGTATACAACAAATCAAATTCTTCTTGAAAAATATAGTCGCAATCGGTAACCCAGCAATAACGCAGAGCAACAGTTGAGGAGTCTGCATATACGATATTTGTGCTAGTATCATAATTGTAACCGTACATGTAAACGGTATTCCCAATTGAGTCGTTAAAATTTTCGTAATAATATCCTCCAGAAAGGTCTTGTTGAGGAATTACATAAGTGCCTTGGAAGTCAAAATTTGCAGAGTATGGTTCAATAAATAATTGATCATTTGGGTTTAACGTATCTTGTGCAAATAGATCAATACACATGGTATCGTCTAAACTTATTGTCACTTGCGATGGAACATCAATGGCAGTAGATTGAGGTACTGGATCAACATGGACATAAATGTCGGCTTCAATAGGATTGTAACCTGAACAATCAACAGAATATGCATCTAAATCGAGTTGCAATGTGTCGCCTAAGAAATTACATGGTGGCATCCAACAATATCGGAGGTAAATACTACCAACATTTCCGATGTATAATGATGGAGTAAGATTGGAAATGTTAAAGAATATACTATCAGCGGAATTATTCCAATTAAAATAAGCATGTGTAGTACTAGATGAAGGACATGTCACCGTAATCGTGGGTGGATTATAAACACAAGAAAAAGAAGAAGGGTGACATCCTGAGGCAATCACGGTTCCATTGTAATCTTGTATATCCCAAGTTATTTCAGAATCCCAAGATCCACTTGTCCAGTTTCCACTAGGAATAGATATAATGTCACCATTGGAAACAATTAGATTATATGATGCAGAGCTACCTGTAGTAAATGAACTACCAATGCTAGAATGTGATATGATTCCATTTACAGAAATATCTACAGATGCACCGTTCCAACCGTCACCGAAGGAATCATACATATTAAAAACATACGTACAAGAGTTATTTGGACTAATTACATTAAATGGTACTGGTGCCACATAATTATTCAACAAATCAAAATCAGATGATGTTAAATATGCATAAAGTGAATCTGATGGATCATTTACGCCAATCTCTAAATCCAAACAAATGCTATCGTCAACATAAACACCTACACTAACGGAATCAACATTTGCATTTTGAGTTGATGAAACAGCAGAACTATCATTTAAAGTAAGTGTTGGAGGAATACTAACCTGACAAGGTAATGCAGCATACTGTAGCTCCCTTCTCACTTCACCTATCTTAATCCCGTTTCGATATTCTTCTACCCTGACCGCAAAAGCATAAAAACCTTGCTGTGTTGGTGCAGCAGTGATTTCACCCGTACTGGCATCTATAGACATAGCAGGATAATTAGGTGGACCTCCTATCATATTTGATGCACTAAATCCAGCTGAAAAAATGCAATCTGGATAAAATGGATAAGTACCTGAACCTGGAGCTGAATTACTACATGTACCAAAGCCAGTTCCTTCATCTAGAGGTGCCACTAAAGAGTAAACTAACTGATCTCCATCAGGATCAGTTACAGGATATGAAAATTGTTTGATATTGTTAACACAGAAATAAGCGTCATTTGGGTAATTACCAAAATCGGGAGTAGAATTTTGACCTAATGCTGGATCAGGTATAATAGCAAATACCGTGATACCATCACTAGTTGGAGTAGATAGATTTGTTGCCAATTGATTTCTACAACATACTTCATATTGCAGGTAATAACCAAACGTATAATTTGGAAGAGTAACTGAACTTATCGTTTGGTATATTTTTTCTTCAATTCTAACTACATTTGGATCAGGTGTGTAGCATGGATCTCCTAATGGGACTAAAGAGGCACCAGTTTCGTAAAGTGTTTTACATGTTACTAAGTTATTGGTTCCAATTTGATAAATACCAATGGTAACTTGAGTAGGTAAAGAAATTCCATTTACATCATCCCTGTACAATCTCAACTGAACATCATAAGAACTAGTAGAGGCACCATTATTAACCATAGTTACTTTAAAGTCACCCCCTGCCAAATGAGAAGCTTTGACATTGTTGTGGTATGAAAAGATAAAAATAATTAAGAATAAAAAGTATATAAATTTCTTGGTCATTAAGCTCTAAAATTAGGATTGCGAATTTACTTTAATTTATTATTTTTTTCAAATAATTTAGGTATTAAGTAATACTCACCAAACATATATTAATACATTTGACCGGTTTTAATGTAAAAAACAGATCTATCTTCACTTTTCGTAACTTTCTATCACACTTTATCCAATGGAAAAAAACAAAGTAATTGACATCTACAAAAAACTAATTCTACCTAGATTGATTGAAGAGAAAATGCTTATTCTACTTAGACAAGGTAAAATTTCTAAATGGTTTTCTGGATTTGGACAAGAAGCCATTTCTGTTGGCACTACATGTGCTATGAGTGATGATGAATTCATACTGCCAATGCATAGAAATTTGGGAGTTTTTACCTCCAGAAATGTAGATTTATTCCAGCTATTTTGTCAATTTCAAGGAAAGTTAGACGGTTTTACTAAAGGAAGAGATCGATCATTTCATTTTGGCTCAATTCCACATAAAATTGTGGGAATGATATCACATTTAGGTCCACAGCTAGGAATAGCTTGCGGAATAGCCCTTGCTGAAAAATTAGAAAAAACCAATCGATCAGTTCTTGTTTTTTCAGGGGATGGCGGAGCTAGTGAAGGTGACTTTCATGAAGCACTAAATGTAGCATCCGTATGGCAATTACCCGTGATTTTTGTAGTTGAAAACAATCAATGGGGATTATCGACACCATCAAAAGAACAATTTAATTGTAAACAGTTTATTGATAAGGGTATTGGATACGGAATGGAAACAGTGCAGGTTGATGGCAACAAAGTGGACGAGGTATACCAGGCTATTCAAGAAATAAAAGAAAAACAAAAAGTAAAACCAGAACCTTTTCTTGTAGAAGCCATCTCTTTTAGAATGCGTGGTCACGAAGAGGCTTCGGGAACTAAGTATTATCCTGAAGGGTTACAACAGCAATGGAGTCAAAAGGACCCCGTTGCCCATTTTGAATTAAAGATACTAAATGAAAAATTACTCAAAAAGTCTGAAATTGAGGAAATAAAATTGCAATTAAAAAAGAAAATTAATGAGGCATGGAAAAAAGCAGAAAGAGCGCCAAAAATAACACCAAATCGTTCTGAAGAAATTAAAGATATCTATGCCCCATATGCAAAGTTGAACGAAATCAAGGACCACAAAAACAAAAGTGAATTAAGATTAATCGATGCCATAAAAAATGGTATTGATCAAGCACTAGATAAGTTTCCTGAATTAGTCATTATGGGACAAGATATTGCGGAATACGGAGGAGTTTTCAAAGCCACGGAAGGTATGGTGGAGAAATATGGAAAAGACCGAGTAAGAAATACACCATTGTGTGAATCTGCTATAGTTGGTGCAGCCCTTGGACTTTCTATAAAAGGTAAAAAAGCCATAATGGAAATGCAATTTGCTGATTTTGTGACCGTTGGATTTAATCAAATCGTAAACAATTTGGCCAAACTACATTATCGATGGGGTGAAAATGCAGATGTGGTAATTAGGATGCCTACTGGGGCAGGAGTTGGAGCCGGTCCATTTCACTCACAAAGCAATGAAGCTTGGTTTTTTCATACTCCAGGGCTAAAAATTGTATATCCTTCAAACCCGTCTGACGCTAAAGGTCTACTGCTAGCGGCTGTAGAAGATCCGAACCCTGTTATGGTTTTTGAACATAAGGCACTCTACAGAAGCTTAAATGGTGAGGTAAGCAACGACTACTACACTACACCAATTGGTAAAGCAAAGCTGGTAGAAGAAGGGCAAGAATTGTCCATCATTACGTATGGCATGGGTGTTCATTGGGCTAAAACCGCCACAAAAAAGCTTAACGTTAAAGCTGATATTTTAGATTTGAGAACTCTTCTTCCCTTAGATAAAGAAAGCATATTTAGCTCCGTTAAAAAGACCAATAAAGTGCTTATTTTACATGAAGATTGTTTAACAGGTGGAATTGGGGGCGAACTATCTGCTTTAATAAACGAATACTGTTTTGAAGATTTAGATGCACCTGTTCTTCGCTGTGCTAGTATGGATACACCAGTTCCTTTTGCAGTTGAATTAGAAAATCAATTCTTACCTTTATCAGAATTAGAAGAAAAAATAGACCAATTAATAAGATATTAAATGAGATTTTTAACTATTTATTTCCTTATAACTTTTTCAACGAATGCTGTTTGTCAGTTTTATGCCAAAAAGGATCATTTAGAGTATGGATTTAATATTGGAACCTACATTGCCAATAACAATACGAGCATTCTCTATGATGCCAATACATATGTGGCTACATCTTTAGAAAGTATATTGAATAGGAATAATCAGAACTTCAAATACACATCGGGAATTAATTTCCTTGATACTCAGTTTGGAGGAATGGGAAATTGGGTGATTGACAATGCTGCTGTCCCAGCAGAAATGAGCTACAGCCCTGGTTTTTTAGTTGGACTACATGTAGGAAAGCATCACCCTAAATTTAAATATTACTTAGATTACAATTTGGCGGACATCAATATTACTGGCACATCTCAAGTCATTGATGCAATATACAGCCCTGGTGATGCTAATTTCACATCTCCGGTTATAATATCCATAAGAGGGAGAGAAAGACGAAATTTATTTAACCTAGGTTTAGTATTGGATTTTATCAATGAAGAGGATTTTCACTTAGGCATTCCTTTTGAATTCCAACTTAATCAGGTCACATTGATCAATAATGAAATATATTTAGATGGTGTCAATCAAGCTCATAACGTAAATCATATACCTGCCAACCTCACTAATACAACTGGAAACAACAACCCTGGAGGCTTTGGGTTTGGTGGAGGAAGTGGACTCATACTTACTTTGGATATGGCAGAAAACATTATGGTATCATTTGGATATCAGGGCTATTTTGCTCAATCAAATTTCTCAGTTAACCTAAACCGTTGGGGGTTGCAACATGCTGCCTTCGCAAGAATGATTTGGATGAAAGAATAATATGATTAGATCCTTTTTTCTAATAACAGTCTTATTTTTTCTTTGCAAAAACCCATTATATGCCAAATCTCTAAAGGATTCAACCAACACAATAAAAAAAGTCATCAATATTGGTGTTCCATCAGCAGCTATTATTTCATTAGTTGGCATCAATGAAGTATGGTATAAAAATTATGCAAGATCAGATTTTCATTTTTTTGATGATCTTAAAGAATGGAACGGAATGGATAAAGTAGGTCATGCATGTACGTCTTATCATCTCAATAAAGTTAGCCACACTTTGTTCGAAAAAAATCACATCAAAAACCCTCTTTTAAAAAGCTCTATTTACACTTTTGGTTACATGCTAGGTGTTGAATTATTAGACGGATACTCAACAAAGTGGGGCTTTTCCATTTATGATGTTATTGGGAATGGACTTGGGACATTCCTTTACAGCATTCAAGAATCTAAACTCAAGAGTCAGCCCTTTAAAATCAAGTTTTCCTCCACTAAAACAACATATGCAACATGTAGACCCTCCTTGCTAGGTGAAAATAGACTACAACAAATTTTCAAAGACTACAATGGACAAACGTATTGGGTCACATTCAACTATAATGAATTGAGTAATAAAAAAATTAAAATTTTTGATTACGTGAATTTTGCCTTTGGATACAGTGTAGACGGTTTTACCGGAGGACATAATAACCCAGAAATTATATCTTGTAATTGCGTAATAAGTGAATGCAATAACCTAAAGAGAACTTCTCAATTTATTTTTAGCTTGGACTTGAACACATCTAAGATTAAGAACAATCATCCCATAATTGGGAAATTTCTCCTTCCATTTGATATCATCAAAATTCCTTTTCCTGCTTTTATTCTTAATAACTCAAAAAATTTTAGGTTAATCTATTTTTAAAATTTGTTTTAAAATTAGTTAATGTTTAGATAAAGTAATCATTTGATATTTGCAGTTAATCAATACTTGTGATATCTATGGAAGAGGTTATCAGATTAAAGAAATATCATAATCATCTGGTGAATAAAATTTACAAACTCCCCTACTCAAGTGTTCATTTTAAGTCTTTATTAACCTCTCAT
>CACAYQ010000054.1 GCA_902536695.1 uncultured Bacteroidota bacterium
GTTCAAATGGGCTTGTCCAAAAATAAATGGTTTGGCGCTTTTTCACCAACTCTTCTCAATGGGGCGAGTCGCATAACGGATGATATAAAAATACCTATAAAATGGACTACTAAAATGTGGGCCATGGCAAACAATCCTGAATTTGTAAAAGCGCTCATGAATGATAAAATAGGTTCAGGTAGTGCTGTATATTTAAAGTTTTTTAGAACGCTTTTTGAGGTTTCTCCAAAAATAGAACCAGAAGATTTCAATACGTGTCCTCTTTTATTTTTGCAACCGGAGAAAGATTATATTATCCCATGGTCTATGTCTAAACCATTCTATGACGCATTACCTTGCAAAAAGGAAATGATTATTTTAAAGAATTGCGGACATATTCCACTTGAAAAGCCGGGAATAAATCAGATGATTGACGCTGCTATTTCTTTTCTAGAAAAACTGTAAACTACTTTTTGGAAAAATTCTTTTTCTCCTTGATTCTAGCTGCTTTACCTGTTCTTTCTCTAAGGTAAAATAATCTAGCTCTCCTTACAGACCCTTCCTTGTTCACAACTATTTTTTCTATAAAAGGTGACGATAAAGGAAAAATTCTCTCAACTCCTGTACCACCTGACATTTTTCTGATCGTAAACGTCTCTGTAGTTCCTGAACCTTTTCTTTGGATCACAGTTCCCTGAAAAGATTGCAATCTTTCTTTATTACCCTCTTTTATTTTGTAAGTAACAGTAATGGTATCTCCAGAGCTGAACGATGGCCATTCTTTAGTCTCTGAGATTTCATTTGATATTTGCTTTACTTTATCCATGATCCAATTTTTAGGCCTGCAATATTACAAAGTTTTTTTTTAATTTTCATCACCGAATCTTATTATTTTAACAGATTAGGTCTTCTTTTTTGAGTGATTTCTATAGATTTCTCAAATCGCCACTTTTCTATTTCTTTTAAATTTCCCGAAGTTAGCACCTTAGGTACTTCCCAACCATTAAATGACGAAGGTCTTGTGTACACAGGGGGAGAAAGCAGGTCATCCTGAAAAGAGTCACTTAGTGCAGAAGTCTCATCATTGAGTACTCCAGGTATTAATCTGATAATGGTGTCACAAAACACAGCCGCAGGAATTTCCCCACCAGAAAGTACATAATCACCAATAGATATTTCTTTAGTTACCAAATGTTCTCTCACGCGCTGATCAATTCCCTTATAGTGACCACAAATAATAATCAGGTTTTTTTGAAGAGAATGATGATTTGCCATTCTTTGGTTTAGCAGGTTGCCATCGGGACACATGAAAATGACTTCATCATAAACCCTATTTTTTTTTAAGCTTTCAATACAATTGAATAGAGGTTCAATGGATAGAACCATCCCAGCTCCTCCTCCAAATGCATAATCATCTATGCTTTTTTGTTTATTTAGGCTGAAATCTCGTAGATCATGGACATGAATTTCTACTATTTTTTTTTGTTGTGCACGCTGAAGTATAGAATGCTCAAAATAGCTATCTAACAGCGAAGGTATGGCACTAATAATATCAATTCTCATGGTAACTTAATTTGTAATCCATCATAGGCCAATTTTATATTCTCAGGCAAAGTTGCCTCTATTTCCTCGTGCAAGCCCATGTGGTGAGAAATATGTGTTAAATAGGCTTTTTTAGGTGATAAATCGTTAATCATTTCAACAGCTTGTTCCAAATTCAAATGTGAAATGTGCTCTTCTTTTCTTAGCGCATTAATAATTAATACATCTAAGTCTTTAATTTTTTCTTTTTCTACGCCTGAAATTGTTTTTGCGTCAGTGATATACGCAAAATTATCAATTCTAAATCCTAACACTGGTAGTTTGTAGTGCATCACTTCCACAGGTTTTATAGTTGTATTTCCAATTTGGATTGTACTGTTTTTATCTATTGAAATCTGATTGATTTGTGGAATTCCAGGATATTTGAATTTTGGGTCAAAGATATAAATGTATTCTCTTTTAAGTGCTTCAAAAACCCTGTTGATACAATAAATGTCAACTGGTTTTTTCTGTTTGAAGTTATAAGGTCTTACATCATCAAGTCCAGCAACATGATCTTTATGTTCATGAGTGAATAAAACGGCATCTAAGTATTCAATTTGGTTTTGGAGCATTTGTTGTCTGAAATCAGGACCTGTATCAATTACAATGGACTTATCATTATGCTGAATGTGAATGGAAGATCTTAATCTATGATCTTTTTTATTATCTGATTTACAAACTGTACAATGACATGCTATTACAGGAACGCCTTGAGACGTTCCTGATCCAACTACAGTTACAATCATCTCATTTGATGCCATGATTGATGATGCTTCTGATTTTTTCAATTGTAAATTCTACATCTTCTTGCGTATTAAATCTGCTAAATGAAAAACGAACAGATTGACAATTGTCTTGATGAGGTAATTCTGCTAACACATGTGAACCTTGATTAGATCCAGATGAACATGCACTACCTCCCGATGCAGCGATACCGTGAATATCTAGGCTGAATAAAAGCATTGAATTGCAAACATCAGCTGGAAAACAAACATTAAGAACAGTGTACAAACTTTTTTCAGGACTTGTTTCTCCATTGAAGCTAATTCTCTGGTCTATTTTCTCAAGCTCTTTTTTCATAAATGATTTAAGATCTTGTATATGTTTTTGATGTGATGCTAGATTTTCATACGCCATTTCCATGGCTTTTCCAAGTCCAACAATTCCGTACAAGTTTTCTGTTCCTCCTCTATTCTTTCTTTCTTGAGAACCTCCTGTAATGAGTGGGTTAAGAATTATTTTTTGATTAACATATAAGAACCCAACTCCTTTCGGTCCATGAAGTTTATGAGCGGAACAAGTTAAAAAATCAATAGGAGTTTCGCTTAAATTGAAATTGTAATGCCCCATAGTTTGTACTGTATCAGAGTGAAAGTATACATGTTTATGTTTTGCACAAATATTAGCTACCTTTTTAATGGGTAATAGGGTGCCAATTTCATTATTTGCGTGCATTAAGGTAACAAGTGTATTTACTTTGTCATTAACGATTGATTCTAACTGCACTAAATCTGGATTCCCATTATGGTCGGTTGCTAAAAAAATAACTTCCACTTTCTGTTGATCTCTCAAACACTCAGCGGTGTGTAACACGGCATGATGTTCAATTTTTGTGGTAATAATTCTTTTTACGTTCAAATCGAATACTGCACATCTCAGCGCCATATTGTCTGCTTCTGTACCGCCAGACGTGAAAATGATCTCATTATTTTTTGCTTGGATTAAATCAGCAATTTTTTTTCTGTTGATTTCTATGGCATTTTTTGTTTTCCTTCCAAAAGCGTGAGTGCTAGACGGATTTCCAAAATAATTATTTAAGTAGGGTTGGATTTCTTCAATTACTTCACTTGCAATGGGAGTTGTAGCAGCATTATCTAAATAAACTTTCATTTCGATTATAAATATAGCGAATTACATCAGCGATTTAACTTCTTCTACAAATCTACTTGCAAGCATATTGGCTTTTTCAACATCTTTGCTTTCTGCATAAATTCGAATGATAGGTTCTGTATTTGATTTTCTAAGATGTACCCATTCATCCTCAAATTCAAGTTTCAGTCCATCAATCACATTTTGTTCCACATGACTATACTTTTTCGAAATTTTAGATACAAGGTTGTCAATATCTATTGAGGGAGTTAGTTCAACTTTATTTTTGCTAATTACATAATTTGGATAAGAGGCTCTTAACTCGCTCATACTCATATTCTTCTTTGCAAGATGAGTGAGAAATAAAGCAATACCTACTAGGGCATCTCTTCCATAATGAGATGAGGGATAAATCACACCTCCATTTCCTTCACCACCAATAACAGCATTTTTTTCTTTCATCATATTCACCACATTCACCTCGCCTACTGCTGAAGCAAAATACTTTCCGCCATGCATTTCTGTCACATCTCTAAGAGCTCTAGTAGATGATAAATTAGAAACGGTATTTCCTAAGCTACGGCTTAAAATGTGATCAGAAACTGCAACCAAGGTATATTCTTCTCCAAATACTTCCCCGTTTTCGCAAACAAATGCGAGTCGGTCCACATCAGGGTCAACCACAATACCTAAGTTTGCCTTTTCATTAATAACGGTTTCGCTTAATTTTTCTAAATGAGCTGGAAGAGGTTCTGGATTATGAGGGAATTGGCCATTTGGTTCACAGTACAATTCTATTATTTCTCCACAACCTAAGGCTTTTAACAATTTAGGTAATGCGATCCCACCAGTACTATTCACCGCATCAATGACAATTTTAAAGTTTGCCTTTCTTATTTCATTGATTTCTACACCATCTAACTGCAGAATGTGTTCGATATGCAAGTCCATGTAGTTATTCATTTGAGTCACTTGACCCAAATTATCTACATCATTATAGGAGGTTTTATTATTTCTAATAATTTCGAGGAGCTTTTCTCCATCTTTTTTACTGATGAATTCACCTTTATCGTTAAGTAACTTTAACGCATTCCATTGTTTTGGATTGTGGCTTGCTGTCAAAATAATTCCTCCTTGAGCTTTTTCTTTAGGTACGGCAAATTCTACGGTTGGGGTAGTGGATAAACCTAAATTTATGATGTTAATGCCGAGAGATTGTAAAGTGCCAATACAAAGGTTTTCTACCATTTCTCCAGAAAGTCTAGCATCTCTTCCTATCACGACTTTAAGACTTTCATTTTTGAACTTTTCTTTTAACCAATATCCATAGGCACTTACAGATTCTACAATGTCAATTGGAGTCAAATTTTCACCTGGGTTTCCACCTACAGTACCTCTAATTCCTGAAATGGATTTTATTAAAGTCATTTTTTTGGTCCGAATATAACCATTGGCAAGCACTCATGTACTCTTAATTCCCAATTTTTTATAAATACAATGCAGTTTTCATAAATGTTAATTTAATTGTGAATAAGCTAAATGAACAATGTGTTGGCACTATTGATATATAAATAAATTTGTTAAGGTATCAAGTATTTAAATTATGTTTGAAAATCCACTTTCTAATGACGAAATTCTTCAAAAAGTTGTCCTATTTGAAGATATGCTTTCTGAAAAATCATTTACTTTTTTTGATGTAGAAGATTATGAAAATATAATTGATTATTACATTGATTTAGAGATGCATGAAAAGGTTAATGCTGCATTAGACTTTGGATTAAATCAATTCCCCAATGATTTAACATTGTCTCTTATAAAGGTTGAGGTATTAAATAGTAAACAGTTGGTAGATGATTCTTACATGCTATTGAAATCCCTTAAGCAATTTTACCCCAACAACATAGAAGTATTATATAATTTAGGAAAGATTTATGCTATTACTGACCGAATACAAACTGCAAAAAATTATTTTGAAAATGCCTTTGATTTGATAAGGGTAAATGATTCTTACAATGATCTACTGTCAGACATTGCATATGAGTTTTTACAGATTGGTCAAAATTTACAGGCTATACACGTAATGAAGCGTATTGTAGAGATTAAACCTGAAGACGAATCAACGATGATGGAGTTAGGAATTGCTTTTCATGAATCTAGCTTAATTGATGAAGCCATAATTTATTTTACTGAAATTATAGATTCCAATCCGTATTCTCATATTGCATGGTTTAATCTGGGCACCTTACACAATGTGAAAGAAGATTGGAAGGAAGCGCTTTTTGCATTTGATATGTGTTTGGTAATAAACGAAAAGTTCACGGCTGCTCATTACGGTAAAGCTAATAGTTACATACAAGAAAAGGAGTACCAAAATGCCATAGATACATTTAATGAGTCTTTTAACTTTGACCATCCTAACTCTTATGCTTATTGTTGTTTGGGTGAGTGTTATGAAAAAATTGGTGACTTTAAAAAAGCATTAATTTTTTATGAGAAGAGCTTAGAAATTGATGATTCACAGTCAGATGCGTGGTTAGGTATTGGAGTAGTAAGGGATTTAAATAATCAAACCTTAGATGCCTTAAAGTTTATAGAGAAAGCCATTAATTTAGATCCCGAAAATCCTGAGTACTGGTATATTTTTGCTGAGTTTCTTTCAAAGCTAGGAAAAATTACAGAAGCAGAAGATGCATTTAAAAAAGTAGTGGAACTTGACCCAGGTAATATCGATGCTTGGATTGACTATTCTAATTTTTTATTTGAAAACACCTCCAAAACTAGAGCAATTAAAGAAGTTGAAAGAGCTATAATTACAAATAAAGGGGATCAAGATCTTAAACTTCGATTGATTGCTATGCAAATAGCATCTGGAAAAATAGCTGATGCTAAGTCAAAGCTGATTGATTTCCAAAAAAATGAAAATTCATCTATTCAGAAATTATTTGAAATTTATCCAGAGATTAAAAATATCCCTGAAATCATAGATGTCATTAAAAAAGAAAAATAGACTTAAAATTTAAACTAACTAATCAACCAGAAGATTTTCAGCTAGTTTAAAGTCTTATATTTGTAATATGGATGTCAAGACGATTTCATACCTTGATTTAAACGAAAAACTTAAAAAAGGAGAAAAATACCAATTAGTGGATATTAGAGAACCCTATGAATTAGAAGTTGAGGGTGCTTCAAATGCCATTCATATTCCTATGGGTGAACTTGTAAATAGACTTGATGAAATCCCAAATGATTCTAATATTGTTTTTCATTGCAGTTCTGGAAAACGATCAATAAATATGATGCATTTTCTTCAAATGAATAAGCTATGCAAGAACAACTACTACTCTCTTGAGGGAGGTTTTCAGAGTATTCTTGAATTTACTTCAAATGAAAAATAACCTTATTCTTTTTTTAAAGGGTTTTGCTATGGGTTCTGCCGATGTAGTACCTGGCGTTTCTGGTGGTACAGTAGCATTTATAACAGGAATATACGATGAATTGATATCTACCTTAGGAAATATTAACTTATCAATGCTAAAACTCATCTTAAAAGGGGACTTTAAAGGTTTTTGGATAAGGGCAAACCTCAAGTTTTTATTGGTGTTATTTTTTGGAATATTAACCAGTATCTTCACCTTGGCAGGTGTAATATCCTATTTATTAAAATATCATCCTGAACCATTATGGGCATTTTTCTTTGGACTAGTTACGGCAAGCATTTTTTACATTGGAAAAACTATAGATAAATGGGACGTTAAAGTTATAATTTCCTTTGTTTTAGGCGCACTTATCGCCTTTATGATTACGATTGCACCACCTGTAAAAATGAGCGATAATATATTTTATATCTTTATTTCGGGTGCAATAGCCATTTGTGCTATGATTTTACCAGGTATTTCAGGAAGTTTTATCTTATTGTTAATGGGTTCCTACTCTACAATAATTTTTGCCGTTAAGGATAAAAATCTACTTCTTCTTACTGTTTTTGGTTCTGGATGTGCTATTGGTCTTTTATTGTTTTCAAAATTGCTAAAATGGTTGTATACGCACTACGAAAAAATTATTGTGTCTATTCTGACCGGTTTTTTGTTAGGCTCATTGAATAAACTTTGGCCATGGAAAATTAATACAGATCAATTACTTGTTGAACACAGTGGAGGTGATAAAGAATTTATTCAAAATAATGTAATGCCTAACTTTGACTCAGAATTTTTATGGATACTACTCTGTGTTTTTTTTGGTTTTGGACTACTATTTTCATTAGAATTTGCAGCTAGAAAGTTATCACAATGAAAAATGCATACGGCCTTCTTGGTAAAAGTTTAAGTCACTCATTTTCCAAATCCTTTTTTAATGAAAAGTTCAAAAAAGAACAAATCAATGCCATTTACAGTAATTTTGAACTTTCAGATTTATCTACATTAAGGAGTATAATTGAAAAACATTCAATAAAAGGATTAAACGTGACGGTCCCTTACAAGGAATTAGTACTTAATTATGTGGATGAGCTTGATCAAACATGTGAAGAAGTGGGATCTTCAAATACATTAGTCCCCTCATACATAAACAATAAATTAGTTAGTATAAAAGCATATAACACTGATACTTTCGGTTTTCATCAGTCGATAAAACCATTTTTAAAATCTCACCATGAGAAAGCCTTGATTTTAGGAACTGGGGGTGCTGCAAAAGCTACTGCTTATGTATTAAAAACATTAAATATTGATGTGAATTTCATTTCGCGTAAAACCAACCCCCATTCAAAAGATATTTTTCACTGGAATGATTTGAATGAGCATATGGTTTTTCACCATAAGTTTATAATTAATACCACACCTGTTGGAATGTACCCCCGCAATGATGAGACTTTTTCATTTCCTTATCATGCTTTAACAAATAAGCATTTTGTATATGATTTAATATATAATCCTGAGCAAACGATCTTTTTAAGAAAATCAATGGAGAATAAAGCCTTAACAAAAAATGGATTTGATATGCTAATTCACCAAGCTGATAAAGCTTGGCAAATTTGGAATTCTTCAAATGATTAACTTTATCTGATGAAGTTCGACTTACAATCATCCTATTCTCCTACCGGAGATCAACCTGAGGCAATTAAAGATTTAACTCAAGGAGTTCAAGATGGTGTAGCTGCTCAAACATTACTTGGCGTAACTGGGTCAGGTAAGACCTTTACGGTAGCAAATGTCATACAAGAAGTACAACGTCCTACCTTGGTTTTATCACATAATAAAACCCTCGCTGCTCAGTTATATCAAGAGTTTAAATCTTTTTTCCCTGATAACGCAGTTGAATATTTTGTTTCTTATTACGATTATTATCAACCCGAGGCATATCTTCCTGTTTCAGATACATATATCGAAAAGGATTTGTCCATTAATGACGAAATCGAAAAATTAAGACTGAGCACAACCACCTCTTTACTATCTGGCAGGAGGGATGTGATTGTGATTGCTTCTGTGTCTTGTATTTATGGTATTGGGAACCCTATTAATTTTGAACAAGGAATAATTAACATTGAGGTTGGTCAAAAAATTGCCCGAAATGCATTTTTACGTCAGTTAGTTGACAATTTATATTCCAGATCTAATAATGAATTATCAAGAGGTAAATTCAGGGTCAAGGGGGATACAGTTGATATCCATTTAGCTTATGTTGATTTTGGAATACGAATTGTATTTTGGGGCGATGAAATTGAGGAAATATCTATTCTAAATCTACAAGAAATGAAGGAGATTGAACAGGTAGATCATTATGTGATATTTCCAGCAAATATTTTTGTAACGGCTAAAGAAGATATTAAGAGATCTATATTCCAAATTCAGGAAGATTTAGTTAGCCAAATTGAATACTTTAATGAAATAGGAAAAACTTTAGAGTCAAGAAGACTTAAAAATAGAGTTGAGCTAGATTTGGAAATGATAAGAGAGTTGGGATATTGTTCTGGTATAGAAAATTACTCGAGGTATTTTGACAACAGAAATCCTGGTGATAGACCCTTTTGTTTATTGGATTATTTTCCTGAAGATTTTTTGATGGTTATTGACGAATCTCATGTTACGATTCCACAAATCAGAGCGATGTATGGAGGTGATAGATCCAGAAAAGTAAATCTTGTAGATTATGGTTTTAGATTACCAGCTGCTTTAGATAACAGGCCGCTTCGTTTTGACGAGTTTGAAAATTTACATAATCAAATTATTTATGTTAGTGCAACACCTGCAGATTATGAATTACAACAAAGTAATGGAGTTATTACTGAGCAACTAATAAGACCAACAGGCTTATTAGATCCTAAAATAACCATCAAACCAAAGCTTAATCAAATTGATGACCTATTGAGTGAAATCAAAAGTGTAATAGCTAAGGATTACAGGGTTTTGATAACCACATTAACGAAAAGAATGGCAGAAGAGTTAGATAAATATTTTGAAAAAATAGGCTTAAGATCTCGTTACATCCATTCTGATGTGGACACACTTGATCGAGTTGAAATTTTACAAGATTTAAGGGAAGGATTGTTTGATATTTTAGTTGGGGTAAATCTCCTCAGGGAAGGCCTTGACTTACCAGAAGTAGCACTTGTGGCCATATTAGATGCAGATAATGAAGGTTTTTTAAGATCAGAGCGATCTTTAGTACAGACAGTGGGTAGAGCGGCTAGAAACATCGAAGGAAGAGTTATCATGTATGCAGACAAAATTACAGATACGATGAAAAAGACGATCGAAGAGACTGAAAGAAGAAGAGCCGTCCAACAAGAATATAATAGATTAAATGGCATTACCCCAAAACAAATAGAAAATAAAAATTCAAATCAGCTATTAAAAACAAGATCCAAAAAATCTAATATTGAAGAAGAGATAGAGGAAGAATTAATAGTTAGTGATCCCGTTGTAGATTATATGTCAAGAGCAGAACTAGAAAAAAGTATAAATAGTTTGAAGAAGAAGATGGAAGCTGAGGCTAAAAAAGAAAATTTTATGCAAGCAGCGCTCATGAGAGATGAGATGTTTAAAATGAAAAAACTTTTGCTAGATAAGTTTGATTAGTTAAAGATTATCATAACCTACAGCTAAAATGATAGCACCTTTTGTTACTACCTTGTATTCCACTCCAGTTTCTTGATCCATTTCTATAATTCTGTCAGTAGCTGGAATAATGTAGTCAATGTATAATTTTTTTAATCTTAGATGGGCAATAATATCTTCTTCTACGCCATCTTCTCTCTTAGCCTCTTTAAGTTTATCAACTAATGGGGTTGTTTCTATTGTGAATTCAGTGTTAGAAATATTTTCTTTTTCATATAAAAGAGTTCTAGAAGTGAAGCGCTTTGCTTTGTCATAAATACGTATTGTGATTCCATCGTTTTTTACTCCCATAGCATTAAAGGACAATCTATATTCTTCCTTTTGTATGGTAGCAATCTCAACTTCTTTTGCGTAAGTGTATTCTTTGTAAGAGAAGTGAGTGGTCAATGAACCGTCATATCTAAATGGTTTTAACGCGTTTCGGCAGTTCCTTCTGTATTCTTTCAATTCGACTAAATAGGCTTGATATGGAGTAAGTTCTTCACCACCTCTTTGTGATTCAAACTGGGGTACAAGTAAGAAGACAAAAATAAATACAAGACTAAAAAATAGGTTTCGATTAATTTCTTTCATTATTCAATTTTACATGGTGATTTCTTCTCTTAACTCTAAAATCATATCTGAAATGGAAACTACTTCATCGTGTGTTAGTTCCACATCTAGATATTCAATATTTTCTCCTTCTTTTTTTACAGACCATAAATTGTGATATGCGTCAACTACTTCTTCAATGTGATCAGTTAGGTCTACTAAATCATTTGATGGGTTTTCTACAGCTCTTAGTCCACGTATGATGGATTCAGCTATGGTCATTTGTTCTGACAATAAGACACTAATTTTATGATCCGTATTTCCTACAATGGTGTGGGTTCCAATATTCATTCCTTCAACCCATGCACCTGTGAAATAAATAACACTAAGATCTCTTAACTCATTGTCTTGAATGTAGTCGTCTGTTAGCATTTGGATGTCAAACAACAAACTCATCACACTATCTTGATTGCCAATGTTGTTTTCAAATCTTTTAATTAATGATTCGTTATCGAAAACAGCAGATAAACCGACTTTTGCAGACATTTTTTTTACCGTTTTTAAGTATTCTGCTGCTTCTGTTGATTTATTATTGGTAACGCAGTAAGCTAAATCACATGCATATACTCCAAAATTTAGAGATTGCTTGTATTGAGATGCATAATTATCTGCATTTTCTGTAGGGTTTGTAAGTCCATCTTCATATGGCATATTTGCTTTTCTAAGTATAGATGCTATCTGAATCGGAGATGGAGGTACAAATTCATAATCATAATCTGTCGTATCAATTTCAATACTTGGGGAAACCTCTTGGTTAGTATTAACGGTTTCTTCGGTTGTTTTATTTATTACATCTTCGTTTCCACCACCGCATTGTGTCATTAATAGGGTTGTGAAAGATAATATTAGCGCTTTTTTGATGCTTTGTTTTTTCATCTTATAATATTGAAAGAGGTAAATTTAAAAAATTAATGTTATTATTCAGATACGTAATCATCATTGAATACTTCAATGTCTTTAGAAACTTTAATTAACTCTGTAAATTTCCCTCTAAATCGAGTTGCTTTTACTAAGTGATTGTCAATCCAGTGATAGTTTCCGCCTCTTGGCTTGTTCATTAAAAGACTATGGTATTTGAAGTTATGCATCTTTAACCATCGTTCTGTGTATTCTCTATGGTCCTCGGTTCGGGATGTGAAAAACGTAATGATGTGACCTTCTTCATACCAGTCATTTAATACTTGCAATGCATCTGGATAAGGTTCACATGTTAGCATTCTTTCAGGCTCTTCGTTAGGAACATCTTCCGTAATTGTACCATCAATATCTATTAGATAATTTTTGATGTCTTTTGGTAGGACAGGGCTTAGCGCATTTCCATCTGCATCAGTGATTTTCTCTAAGTCTTTTTGGTCATTCATAATTAATAGTAAATTAATCTCCTCACTTTGGTTATGAATTTGGCAATCCTAATAACTTGTTTTGTGTACCCGAATTCATTGTCATACCAACAATAGAGTACGCAGTTTTTCCCGTTTTCTGATGTTAATGTAGCATTACTGTCAAAAACGGATGCACAAACATTACCTATGATATCATTAGAAACTAATTCTTTGTTGATTTCATATTTTATTTGGTTGACTAAATTTCCTTTAATGGCGGCATTTCTAACCAACTCATTTATATCTTCTTTGCTGGCCTCATTTTTAAGGGTCAATTTGATAATGGCTAAAGATCCATTTGGGGTGGGGACTCTTACTGCATTTGAGGTGAGTTTGCCGGCTAGTGATGGTATTACCTTAGTAACCGCTTTTCCTGCACCTGTGCTTGTGATAACCATATTAATAGCTGCAGATCGACCTCTTCTAGGTTTTTTATGAAAGTTATCTAAGAGGT
>CACAYQ010000055.1 GCA_902536695.1 uncultured Bacteroidota bacterium
TATATTCTGCTCGATATGCGGGAGAACAAGCTACAGCAGAAGATAATATGCAAAAATTGTTTTTTGAAATGGAGGGTCAAAAGAATAGAAGAGCCCGTTTTAGAACCGTAATTTCACTTATTCTAAATGCGAAAGAATATTCTTTTGAGGGACAAGTAGAAGGGGAGATCTTGCATCACAAAACAGGTGATGATGGATTCGGTTACGATCCTATTTTTAACCCTGCAGGATATGATCAATCTTTTGCAGAGATGACAATGGAACAAAAGAATAAAATCAGCCACAGAGGTCTAGCGATTAAAAAACTTCTTCATTTTTTATCCCATCGTTCATAGGATTCCACGTTTTTGAATCCTTATATTTGTCACAATAAATCATGTATGATCAAAAGGTTTTTCAATTTTTTTATTTCTAAGCTTTTTGTAGTGAATACCATACTTGCGTTAATCGCTTTGTTAAGTATTTTCTTTTACACCATGAGTCATTTAGATGATTACACGAATCACGGGGTAAAAATAGCGGTCCCAATATTAGTTGGTGTCCAGATCCAAGACGTGGAAGATAGTTTAGCTGATTTAGAACTGCGTTTTGAAATAAGAGATTCGGTATACTCAGATCAATATCCTACTGGGATGGTGATTCAACAAGATCCACTACCTCATACGGAAAAGTTCATGAGCTATGTGAAACCCAATAGAAGGATCTATTTAACGATTGTAAAGAAACAAGATAGTACCAAAGCAGTCCCTGATCTACTAAGCAGAGTAACCTCCAAGACCATAGGTAAAAAGCGCTTAGAATTATTGGGTTTTAAAGTAGAGCTGGAATTAAAAGATCATAAAGACAGAGATAAGGTATTACAAGTATTATTTAATGGAAACCCCATTAAAGCAGGTCAACGCATACCAAAAGGAGCCACCTTGACGTTGGTGTACGGAAGTGGCAGTAAAGGAAAACCTATAGAACTGCCCATTTTTAAAGGAATGAACATTGAAATAGCTAAGGTAAAAGCCAACGAAATTGGATTGGAATTGGATATACATTATGACGATACATTATTGTCATCTAATGACTCATTACGTGCTGTGGTTTACAATCAATACCCAGATCCGGAATCTGGTCAAAGTCCGTACATTTCTATTGGTAGTATTGTGTTGGTAGATGCCAATTTATCTACCCCTTTAGATAGTTTATTCATTCCCGATACTACATCAAATCAGCTACCCATTGAATAAGTTTTTTTTCATTTTAATCATCGGATTTTGCGGTGTTTTTCATGGTCAAGAATCGTTAGAACCCTTAAAAACCAATTATGCTCTTATGGAAAATCAACCTAGGGTTAGAAATAATGCTGTGGAGAATAATGATATCATTTATTTGTTAGACACCATTGACCTTCCCGTCATTGATGATTTTTCTACTAACAAGTTTAAATTCTACTCATCCGATACTACAGCATATAATGTTGTAGATAGCAGTTGGTATGCGCTTTATGAATTTGGAGGTAATTTGATCAGTGTGTTTGACACCTACATGAGCAATCCCACTTATTCCTACACGTATGACAGTGTAAATATAAATGGTGTGGATACGTTGATCGAGTCATCTACTATAAATGATTCTTTAGAGGTTATTGTGAAGGATTTAAACTTTTATCCCGTAGTAATGGATACTATAGTGGTTTGGCCAAATCGAACTACAGTAGACTCTTTATGGACGTCTTTTAGTCCGGACATCACACTAGTCAGTCCACAACCAGACTATGAACAAGATTCGTTGACCTTATTTTTTGCTTCTCCTACATCCGATGATGTAGATAAACTTTGGATTGATCAAGATGTATTTATAAATGATAATTATCCCATAAATCCTTGGACCATTGGTGTAGCTACTTTTGATGGATTAGATGAAACCGGTTATCCACACGATTGGTCAGCTTCTGGTGCAACGGGATGGGCAGATGATTTAACTTCCAAGCCCATTGATTTAAGTTCTTACAGTATAGGAGACTCTGTTTATATCTCTTTCTTTTATCAGGCTGGTGGACTAGGTAATGCTCCAGAATCTGACGATTCTTTAGTCTTAGAATTTTATTTACCTTCTACTTCTTCATGGCAATCTTTTTGGGGAATTAATGGTTTTACGAGCGATGAATGGTATTATGAACATTTGATTTTAGATGATCCTACCTATTTTCAAAATGGGTTTCAGTTCCGTTTTAGATCGTACGGTTCATTGATGGGGAGTTTAGATCATTGGAACTTGGATTACGTCTATTTGAATGAGACTAGGTCAGGATCAGATACTTTAATGAATGATTGGGCTTTTACCCAGCCTCCCATGACGCTATTGGATGGTTTTACAGCCATGCCTTGGAAACATTACCAACAAATAGCTCAAGTGATGACATTAGACCAAGTGGTGATACCTTCTTATAACTCATCTGCTGGGCAAAAGTTATTACAGCCGTGCGCCATGAATGTGTACTACGAGGGAAATTTGGAAAACACCATTCCATACAATGCTTCGGTATTAAATGTACCTTCATTAAGCTATTTTGATATGCTATACAGCCCAGGTTCTAGTTTTGAGTTGAATCCCATGATAAATGACACGTTTGTGGATTTTCAAGTTCAATTTTATTTAGCCTCTAATACAACACCAGAGCGATTAAAGGATAATGACACAATAATTCATCATCAAATTTTCGAAAATTACTACGCCTATGATGATGGCTCAGCCGAAGCGGCTTACGGATTAGTTGGACAAGGAGCTGAATTGGCTTTTCGTTTTGTGTTGCCTGATGGCATTTCAAATGATACGTTGAGATCGGTTAAAATGCATTTTTCTCCCTCGGTGAATGACGTAAGTGGAGATCCTTTTTTCATTCAAATTTGGGAAGACAGCATGGGTATGCCAGGAAGTATGATTTATACCACAGATGATTTTAATTTACCAGTATTTTATTATCCCCAATACAATTTAGGGGTTAATGGGTACTATGAATATCTTCTCCCATCTTTAGTGCCAGTTTCAGATACTTTTTATATCGGTTGGCGTCAGTCTTCTGCTGAACGATTAAATATCGGATTTGATAAAAATGTGAATCGAAAACAGGATATTTATTATAATCTAGGTACGGGTTTTCAAAATACCATTTTCGAAGGGTCATTAATGATGCGACCCGCATTTACATCTGCTATGGATAATGTGGCTTCATTTCCTGATTTTAGAGATAATGATAGGCAATTGATAATTTTCCCTAACCCTGCTAATTTTATGTTAACTATTAAAACTGACTTAGCAGGTGTAGTTGAGGTGTTTGATCTTCACGGAAGACATTTGTTGTCACAAGACATTAGCGATGAATTAATATTAAATACTCAACATTGGGAAAATGGAATTTATTTGATTCAGTTCTCTTCCCAAAATGGAATGAAAGAAGTAAAAAAAATAATCATTCAGCACTGACTTTTGAAAGAAGACGATAATATAGAAGAACAAGAAGAACTCTTTGAGCATTACCATTATGTGGCGGATAAAGGGCAAGAAAAATTAAGGATAGATAAATTTCTAATGGATCGTATTCCAAATACATCCAGAAATAAAATTCAGTTGGCGGCACACAATGGAAACATCCTTGTAAATAAAGAAAAAGTCAAGCCCAATTATAAGGTGAAACCCATGGATGATATCTCTATTGTTCTTCCTTATCCGGTTCGACAATTGGAATTATTACCAGAGAATATTCCTGTGGAAATTATGTATGAAGACGATGAGTTGTGTGTGGTTAATAAATCCGCCAATATGGTAGTTCACCCCGGTTATGGAAATTATTCTGGTACATTGGTCAACGCGTTAGTGTATCATTTTGATCACCTTCCTGCTTTGCCCTCCGGTTATTTTGGTAGACCTGGTTTAGTACACCGATTAGATAAGCATACTACTGGATTAATGGTAGTGGCTAAAACAGAAAACACCTTAACTCACTTAGCCAAACAATTTTTTGATCGTACTACCCAACGTACTTACCAGGCATTGGTTTGGGGAGATGTGGAAGAGGAGCAGGGTACAGTTGATCTTTACCTTGGCAGGTCCTTAAAAAATAGAAAATTAATGGTGGGGTATCCCGATCAAGATTACGGAAAACATGCCATTACCCATTATAAAGTCATCCAACGATTTGGCTATGTCACTTTAATTGAGTGCAAATTAGAAACGGGACGAACACATCAAATTCGGGCTCATATGAAACACCTTGGCCATCCGTTGTTCCATGACCTAGAATATGGTGGCGATAAAATCATCAAAGGCACCAGTTTTTCTAAATATAAACAGTTTATAGAAAATTGCTTTAAGCTTTTACCTGGTCAAGCTTTACATGCCAAAACATTAGGTTTTCATCATCCCGTTAAGGATGAATTCATGGAGTTTGATTCACATTTACCTTCCTACTTTCAAGAAGTATTAGAAAAATGGGAACGATATACGCACCGTGCTTAATTCCCTTAAGTTTTCAACAATTTGAGTGCTTATTTAAAGGTCTTATTATATTAGACTAAGTTAACGATATGTACTTAATTTTTGATACCGAAACGACTGGACTACCCAAACGATTTAACGCTCCTATAACGGATACAGATAATTGGCCAAGGTGCATACAAATTGCATGGCAATTACATGACGCAGATGGTTCGTTAATGGAACATCAAGATTTCATCATCAAACCTGATGGGTTTGAAATTCCTTTTCAGTCTGAACAAATACACGGTATTTCTACGGCCCTAGCCCATGCTAATGGCCATTTCTTAGAAGATGTCCTAGAGGCTTTTCAAATGGTATTATCTAAAACAATGGTATTGGTAGGGCAAAACTTAAAGTTTGATCTTAATGTAATGGGGTGCGAATTTCATCGTCTTTCAAAGCAAAATAACCTGCAAGACCTCCCCATTTTGGATACGTGTACCGAAGTCACGGCATTACTATGTAAACTACCTGGCGGAAGAGGGGGTAAGTTTAAGTTGCCTACGCTTTCAGAGCTTCATGAGTTTTTATTTGATAAAGCATTTAAAGAAGCCCATAATGCTACAGCTGATGTGGAAGCTACGGCTAGGTGTTTTTTAGAATTAATTCGAACAAGATCTTTTCAAAAAGGAGAGTTATTATTGGACGATGAGCAGTATGCTCACTTTTTTGAAAAAAACAACTCAGTTTTCCAAGCAGTAGGTTTAAAACATGTCAATTTATTTAAGGCGAGCAAAGAACTTGCAGCTGCCCCAAAAAAGAAGACCTTAGTTGATTCCAAAGAAATTAAGGAAAGCTTAACCAAATTAAAAGATGTTCCTTTTTCTCATTTACATAACAAAACCCAATTTTCTGTTCTTCAATCTACTATTCAGGTTAATAATTTGATCAAAAAGGCAGTTGATGAAGGAATGCCAGCTGTTGCGATTTCTGATTCTGGTAATATGATGGCTGCTTTTCATTTTATAGAAGCGGCCTACAATCACAACAGTAGCATTGAAAGTGAAATCCAGAAGCTCAAGGAAAGCGAAGAAATTACTCTAGAGAAAGAAAACGAATTAAAAGCTAAAAAGATACTTCCGATAGTAGGATGTGAGTTTCATGTGTGTCATAATAGAATGGATAAATCCTACAAGGATAACGGCTATCAAATTCCCTTTTTAGCGAAAAATAAAAATGGGTATCAAAATTTAATTCAGCTCTGTTCAGCCGGGTTTGTAGAGGGCTTTTATTACGTGCCCAGAATTGATCAAAACATCATTCTAAAATTTAAAGAGGATGTTATCGTAACCACAGGGGGCCTTTATGGCCAAATCCCTCAAATGATTCTGAATGAAGGAGAATCCAAAGCAGAAGAAGTGTTTTTGTGGTGGAAGGAACAGTTTAAAGAAGATTTTTACATTGAATTATTCCGTCATGGACTAGAAGAGGAAGACCGAGTTAATGCAGTTTTACTTCAGTTTGCTGAAAAGCATAATGTCAAGTATTTTGCTTCTAACGATACTTATTATTTAAATCAAGATGATGCGGATGCTCATGATGTGTTGTTATGCATCAAAGATGGTGAACGTAAATCTACACCTAAGGGAAGAGGGAGAGGGTTTAGATTTGGATTTTCTAACGATGAATATTACTTCAAGTCTCAAGATGAGATGAAATCCCTTTTTGCAGATTTACCCGAAGCCATTTCTACCACTAATGACATCATTTCCAAGTGTGAGCCCTATCGTTTGGCCTCAGATGTATTGCTTCCTGCATTTCAAATTCCAGCAGAATTTCAAGACGAAAAAGATCAAGCTGATCCTTCTTTAAAACTGGGGGAAAATAACTATTTAAGACACCTAACTTTCGAAGGTGCAAAAAAGCGATATGAAGAGGTTACACATGAAATTAAGGAAAGACTCGATTTTGAGTTAGAGACCATAAAAAATACAGGCTATCCTGGGTACTTTTTGATTGTTCAGGATTTTTGTAATGCCGCCCGCGACATGGGTGTTTCTGTTGGTCCAGGAAGAGGATCTGCCGCTGGTTCAGCTGTAGCTTATTGCACGGGAATTACCAATGTAGATCCCATTGAGTATAACCTGCTATTTGAGCGTTTCTTAAATCCTGATCGAATTTCGTTGCCTGATATTGATATTGACTTTGATGATGAAGGTAGAGGAAAAGTAATTCAATACGTGATTGATAAATATGGTTCTAGTCAAGTTGCCCAAATAATTACGTATGGAACTATGGCAGCCAAGTCTTCTATAAGAGATACCGGTAGGGTGTTGGATTTGCCATTGCCAGAAACGGATCGCTTGGCTAAATTAGTCCCAGACGTAAAATTGAATAAATTGTTTGGTTGGTCTAAAGAAGAGGTTAAAGAAAAATTAAATTCGGACCAATTAAAAAATGCAGAGGAACTCATTAATAAATTAGAAGAAGAAGGGTTAGAGGGTGAAGTGATACGTCAAGCTAAATTAATAGAAGGTTCACTTAGAAATACAGGAATCCATGCCTGTGGAGTCATCATTACCCCATCTGATATTCGAAACCTTGTTCCGGTTGCGTTAGCCAAGGATTCTGACATGTGGTGTACCCAATTTGATAATGCGGTTGCGGAGTCTGCTGGATTATTGAAAATGGATTTTCTGGGCCTAAAAACTTTAACGCTCATTAAAGACACGGTAAAGATCATCAAAGCGATGACGGGAGATGAAATTGATATTGATTCCTTACCACTTGACGATGAGAAAACGTATGAATTATTTCAACAAGGTGAAACAGTGGGGATTTTCCAATACGAATCACTTGGAATGCAAAAACATTTGAAATCGCTACGTCCAACTGCTTTTTCAGATTTAATTGCCATGAACGCCTTATATAGGCCAGGCCCCTTGGAATACATACCTAGCTTTATTAAAAGAAAACATGGTAATGAGGAAATTGAATACGATCTCCCTGTTATGCAAGAGTACTTGGAAGAAACGTACGGTATTACGGTTTACCAAGAGCAAGTGATGTTGTTATCTCAGAAACTGGCTGGATTTACAAAAGGGGAAGCCGACACGTTAAGAAAGGCCATGGGAAAAAAGAATTTTGAGCTACTTTCAAAAATGAAACCCCAATTTCTGCAACAAGGTGGTGAGAGGGGTCATGATGCGGAAATTTTAGAGAAGATTTGGAAAGATTGGGAGAAGTTTGCTTCCTATGCATTTAATAAGTCACACAGTACATGTTATGCGTTAATTGCCTATCAAACCGCTTATTTAAAAGCGCACTACCCAGCTCAATACATGGCTGCTGTGTTGAGTAATAACATGAATGATATTAAAACGGTTACTTTCTTCATGGAAGAGTGCAATCGAATGGGTATGAAAGTATTAGGACCTGATGTGAATGAAAGCTGGTATAAGTTTGCAGTGAATGAAAAAGGCGAAATTCGATTCGGTTTAGGAGCAATTAAGGGGGTGGGCCATGGTCCTGTTAAAAATATTGTGGAGAAGAGAAAGAAGGAAGGAAAATTTCATTCCATTTTCGATTTTGTTAAAAAAGTCAGCTTAAAAGATTGTAATAAAAGGGTGTTAGAAAGTCTTGCTATGGCAGGGGCCTTTGATTCTTTTGTAGGAGTTCACCGAGCACAATATTTTGGGTTGGATGAACACCACCAAACCCTAATTGAAAAATCCATCAAATTTGGACAAGCATTTCAAGCCAAAAACAACACCAATCAGGCTAGTCTGTTCGATGCATTTGGTGAAACAGTAGAATTAGCAGAACCTAAAATTCCACATGTAGAGGAGTGGAGTACATTTGAATTGTTAACCAAAGAAAAAGATGTGGTAGGTATTTATATTACGGGTCATCCACTTCAAGATTATAAGCTGGAATTAAATTACTTCTGTGATATAAATCTCAAAGTATTGAATGAAAAGTTACAAGAACTTCCAGAACGAGAATTTTCATTTATTGGTTTAGCGAACTCTGCCGCCAATTTAGAAAGTAGAAGAGGAACTAAATATGGAGTTTTGGAGTTACAAGATATCGAAGGTCAAATGGAGTTTCGTTTATTTGGAGAACAATACTTAAAGTTTATGCACTTTTTAGTACCTGGTAATTTCCTTCACATTAAAGGTAAAGTACAACAACGACCTAAATACTATAAATCCGATGAGTTTCAAAAAGAATTCAAAATACAACAAATCGAATTACTAGATGATGTAAGAGAAAAACTGACTGCATCATTATATGTGCGTTGGGATTATGAGGAGATGAAAAAAGATTGCATTTCATCTATCGAAAAATTAATTAAGAATCATAAAGGGAAAAAACAACTTATATTTGAATTGTTAGATAAAGAGAGTAAGTCATTTATTACCCTTAATTCAAGAAAGTTCCAAACCAATGTGTCAAATGATTTTTTAGAGGGTTTACAAAACTTAGATGGATTTTTAGGGTACTCTATAAATAAGTCTAAAATGGATTCATATTTGTATAAATTAAAAGAAGAAAAGATAGTGACAGAAACACACTAACTAAAATTAATTTTTTGAGTACTAATTCAGTATTTAATATATATTTGATGAAAATTAAATTGATTCATTATGGCTCTTGAGTTTACAGACGAAAATTTTGATTCCCTTGCTCTAAAATCGGACAAAGTAGTATTGGTTGATTTTTGGGCAGAGTGGTGTGGACCATGTCGTATGGTTGGCCCTCATGTGGATGCTTTAGCAACTGAATATGAAGGAAAAGCAGTTGTTGGAAAAGTGAATGTAGACCTTCATGGAGGTATTGCTGCTCAATTTGGTGTAAGAAATATCCCAACTATTGTTTTTCTTAAAAATGGTGAAGTTGTTGACAAGGTAGTAGGTGCTGTTCCTAAGGAGCAATTGGCTGAGAAATTGGATGCCAATATCTAATTTATCGTTGCAAAACGAAACTTCCATTTCGTTCTATTTCTTCTAATTCGTTTGTGAGAATGTAGTAATACGTTCCGTTAATCACGTTATTACCCTTCATATTTAGTCCATTCCAATTATTTTCATAGGGCTTTTGATCGTATAGTATATTTCCCCATCTGTTGTAGATTTGCAAGCCAAATCGGTCATTTATCCCTTTAATTTCAAATAAATCATTTGTTAAATCTCCATTTGGTGTAAAAATAGTTGGTATAACGATTTCTGCAGGTTCCAGTTCCAATTCTACGCATGCAGTATCGGTACATCCGTATTGATTTGAAGCAACTAAACAAATTGTATATGTCCCTGCATAATTGTACATATGGGTTGGTTCACTGAGGTTACTTGTAGAGTCATCTCCGAAATCCCAATTCCAGATTACGGATGTATCATTAGATATTTCGTAAAAATCAATGGGTTCACCCGCCTCCAAGACAAGTGTATTATATCCAATATCAATTTGGTGATAATTGGTGTCTACTAAAGACAAATCAAGGGTGTCTCTACATCCATTATTATCTAATACAATCAATTGGTAATTTCCTCCAGATAGATTATTTAAGTTTAAGGAATCTGATGCTATCCCGTTCCAAAAATACCTTAATGTGTCAGCCAAAGATTGGACCACAATGTTTTGAATAAATCCATTTTCTTGACCGCAATCTTCATTTTTTAATATTAGATTATTGGTATCAATTTCGGGAGCTGAAATATCTCCAATTGTAATCATGGCATCTGTGGTACAGCCCATTCCATCCGTCACATTTAATTGATAGTTTCCTCCATCAAGATTGAATGTATCAAGGTTAAGAGAAGTATTTCCATTCCATGTCCATTGATAAGGACTTATACCACCATTGATGTTGATGCCACTTATACTGCCATTTGATAGATCACAAGTTTCGTTTTCAGTGATCATATTGGTCGTATCCACAGTAACATCGGTGACATCTAAACAGAATTGATGAAAATTACTTGCACCTCCAGTAGAAGCGGTAAATCCCCAATACACCATAGGATTTCCACCAAAGACGGTATTGACTATATCACCTGTGTAGGTTAGTACTTGAAGGTTATTATAATAAACTGTCATTAGTGTGCTGGTTGGATTCCAGACTATTCTTAAAGGTTCAGCTGTACAATTTTCTACTTCACCTAAATCGTAGGGTCCTGCTATATTATTGGGAGATGTATGTACTACATCACCATTTAGATTTATGGAAATATGATCATTGTAGGGATCATTATGAGATGTGTTTTGCCAAGTGTCTATAAATACGCCAAGTGATGGAATAACTCCGCCTAATCCCATTTGTCCTCCAGCAGATCCAATACTAGTGCTTATTGGCTGAAGTGCAAACACCATACCATCTGCTCCAGTCCATAAACCTGTGTTACACCCCAAATTTACCGTGAAAGAATAATCAAAGGGTTGCGACAAATCAATTTGATAAATGTTCCAAACAGAACCAGCCATATTGGTAACATCAGGTGTAAGTTGATAGCATTTACATGACAAGCTACTGGCACTACCATTTAACTGAAACTGTCCAAAGGGTTTAGTTGAACATAGAAAAAGTAGGCAGGTCAACAAGCAAATATGAGGGTAATTTCGGAACATCTAAAGTTGTCCGCAAAAGTAAAAAACTAGCATGGATTATAAAAATTTACTTCTATTCTGTTAAAAGGAATCTTTTATATGCAGTATTGTATACATTTGCGAATAGAAGATGAATGTAGGTATAATAGGTTACGGTAAAATGGGTAAAATGATCCACGAGGTGGCTTCTAGTAGGGGACATAACATAGGAGTCATCTTGAAAGAACCCAACTGGCAAAGTCAAAAAGTTGCAGGATTAGATGTGGTAATTGAATTTACTAACCCTAAAAGCGCTGTGGAAAATATCAAAAAATGTTTTTTGGAAAAAGTACCTATCGTGGTTGGTTCAACAGGGTGGTATGCGCATTATGACCAAGTTGTTACTTTGTGTAAAAAAAATAATCATGCTTTATTGACAGCAACTAATTTTTCTATCGGTGTTAATATTTTTTGGCATCTCAACAAAAAACTTGCTGAAATCATGAACGAACATGATGACTATCAAGTAAAAATTAAAGAGGTTCATCATACAGAAAAATTGGATTCGCCTAGTGGTACCGCTATTTCCACAGCAGAAATACTAATTAATCAAATTGAGCGTTACACTTCTTGGGTTGAAGGTGATAAACAGGATAAAATGATAACGATAGAATCGTACAGAGAACCCAATGTACCTGGCACCCATAACGTATCGTATAAAAGCGAAATAGATGAGATTTCCTTCACACATAAAGCTAACAATAGAAAAGGTTTTGCATTAGGTGCTGTGTTAGCTGCAGAGTTTTTAAAAGATAAAACGGGTGTATATCAAATGAAAGATTTAATTAAATTCTAAAATATGATTCCTTACATTTTATTGTATTTAATGGTTGCAGTATACTTTGCTAGTCTTTGGAAGATATTTGAAAAGAATGGACGCCAAAGTTGGGAAGGTTTCGTTCCGATTTATAATATTTTCATTTGGCTCAAAATCATTAAAAAACCTTGGTGGTGGGTGTTTTTCTTTATAATTCCATTTGTGAATTTAATTGTGGCCATTGGTTGTAATGTGGAAACAGCACGTTTATTTGGTAGATACTCCGTTAAAGACACGCTGCTAATGGTATTATCACCGTGGTATTATATGCCTTATTTGGCTTTCAATAAGAAGCTAAAAGTAGTAGAGCCGACCGATTGGACAAAAAAATCCGATAGAGATGATAGGTTCTGGCACGATCAATTAACCTTATTCTTTATTGCTCCCGTAGTAGGTCATGCCCTGTATATTGTATTTAGAATATTAGGATCCAGAGATAAAGTAAATAAAAAGACGATGGCTTGTGAGTGGACGAATGCACTTGGATTTGCTATAGTGGCTGCTTCTATAATCAGGTCTTTTTTCTTCGAAGCTTTTACTATACCTACAGGGTCTATGGAAAAAACCATGCGAATAGGAGATTATTTATTTGTAAATAAAATGAAATACGGACCAAAGTTACCACAAACACCTATTTCCATTCCATTTGTGCATAATCGAATTCCTGGTACGTTTGTACCCTCATTTACCGACTGGTTCAGTACAGATTACAACAGGTTGCCTGGTTACGGAGAAATAAAAAGAGGCAATATAATGGTATTCAATTGGCCAGTAGGTGATACGGTGATTTTAGACA
>CACAYQ010000056.1 GCA_902536695.1 uncultured Bacteroidota bacterium
TTTGGCTTTTACCTACATTAGAAAGACCTTTAAACTGGCCTTTAGACGGAGAAATTGATATTATGGAAAATGTGGGCTACTTTCCTAATTATGTATATGGAACAATTCATACTTCAACTTATAATCATATTAAAGGTTCACAACTTACGGACAGTGTTTTTATTACAAACCCTCACGATTCTTTTCATAACTATAAACTAGTATGGACGGATACTACTTTAGAGTGGTTAGTAGACGATATTCGATTCCACTTTCTTGAAAAAAGTTCAAGCGATGGAGTAGAAGAGTGGCCATTTAATGAGCCATTTCACCTAATAATTAATTTAGCTGTAGGAGGTAATTGGGGGGGTAAAGAAGGAATCGACACATTGTCTTTTCCTCAAAATTTTGAAATAGACTATGTAAAAATAAAAAGCCCCTCGTTGATGAAGGGCTTTTAAATATTTATAAAAATATAAATCAGTTTCTACTGAATTCAAGTTTCATATTGTAACTGTAGTCAATTTGTACTCCCATATCACTTTCACTTTCACTTCCGCTTGATGTTAATCTCATAAATGTTCCGTCTACAGAATCAATAAGCATGATTAACGTGGTATCCATCATGGTCATAGAAAGGTTATCACCAGTTCTTACCCAACTGCCTGTATCTGTAGGTTCGTCAGTGTAATGAACATAAAGATTTCCATCTGGAATAAAATCTAGTCCTGCAGGTTCAAGTGAATCTGGATGAGTGATTTCTGAAAAAGTGGTATCATAAATTGGAAATCCTCCAACAGACATAGTTACATCTCCAGATATCTCTTGATAAGTACTTGTCCAAGAACCAACTTGATCATATATACAAGTACTACTAATTGTAGCTAATGGGTCATAATTAGCGGCATTCGGGTCTGTACATCCTTCAAAAGTACAAGAGCCATCGTCTGTATCTGCATCTGGATTATAATTATATGCAGTTGGATCTGTACATCCTTCTTTTTGGCAGGAACTTACTGAAAAAGCAATTACTGCGACTATAAATAATTTAATTGTATTTTTCATTTGAATTTTTAATTTGTGCAAACATATCATTTTTTCAAATAACCAATGATTAAAAATTTAAATACTATTATCAAAGACCCAGAGAAGGATATGATAAGTAAAAAGCTTATCAAAGCTATTTTAGAATTAAATGAAGCAAATTTACCCGCTTTAGGTTCTTTAGGTACTATTGAAAAAGTTTTAGAATTATATACTTTAACATCTTGTTTTTATTTAGTTTTTTATCAGGACGAATTAATTGCTTTTTTGGTTTTGATGGATGAAAAATCAAGTTATCAGTCTCCAAATTATCTCTTTTTTAAATCACGTTTTAAGCAATTTAGTTATATAGATAGAGTTGCAGTCTCTTCTAAATATCAGCGAAAAGGAATTGGAACTTTCTTATATAGTCAAATAACTGATTTAATTAAGGGTCAAAGACTTTGCTGTGAAGTAAATACAGTACCCATGAACATAACTTCATACAATTTTCATCACAAGTTAGGATTTAAGGTAATTGAAGAATGTCCTTTTGGGAAGAAGAAAGTAGCTATGATGATAAAATAATTATCTAATTATTTCAACTTTTTTGTTAAACGAATAATAGCGATTGTATACTTTCATTTGGTATATACCGCTTTGTAATAATCCTAAGTTTAGTTGTGTTTTTTGATTGGAAACATTTGTTTCATAAATTTTTTCTCCAATTAAATTGTACATTTCAATCTTATAATGTTCTGTGAATTCAGGTAATACAAAATTTAGTATACCCGAACTTGGGTTTGGGAAACAGAGTAATCTTTTATCTTTATTTTCAGAAATATCGGCAACTAAACTTGCCTCAGTTGACTGTAAAATATATTTAGTATCCATATCCTGTATCCAAACAGCAACACCTAAATTGTTAAAATCTTCTACGGTATGTCCCACACTATGATCAATAGGACTATCTGCGTCTGGTGGTAGCATGTACTGGCCGTTAAATGTATAAGAAAGATTAATGTTTTGTGTATTGTTTGGAAGTAGGTTAGTGATTGCAGTTCCACTAATGTCAGGAACCATTTTTTTCATGATGTTATAAAATTCAAATTCTCCGTTTGAACTGGCATTATTGAAAGTGGTATATTCAAAAATAGCTGCATGTAAAACCAAGTTGTTCCAAACACCGTTACCATCAACTACAGGGTCAATCTGAACATTAATATCTACAGTCTGTCCGCCCACAGAATAATCTGCAGATAAGTTCACAAAAGAATATAAGTTTACGCTTTCATCGAATTCAGCTTGGGTAAATCCAATAGGATTATTTTGGGTAACTCCATTCATTACCAATCTAGGAACCGTGTTCACAGCATAGAAGGTCCTTCTTTGCCCTCCTTCAACTGTGTAATATGGATCTCCTGGAGAGGGCCAACTCATTTGGTATTTTAATAATGTGTAATTTCCAGAATTTGGAGCTAAAATACTTTGAAGATCAACATTTCCAGTAACGGAGTACTGACTGGTTGAACTTACAAATGTTTCGAGCATTGGTTTTCTAGGTGCTGTATTCCCAAACACATGTAAGTTTTTACGAACAGTATCATTTGAGTTATCTAAGTCAGAGAAACCGTTTATATTAGATGCCCAGATAGCTACATCATAATTTCCATCTGAATTTGGATTCCATAAAGTGTTAAAATCAAATGTATCAGCGATGTATGTTCCTAAATTTAAGTTAGTGAGTGACTCTGTAACCACATTTCCATTATTGGCAGAGTAATTGATGTCCATTGAGTTAACTGTATCTAAACCAAGGTTATTAAATATTGCAGTTATGGTATATGGTGCATCATTAAAATACAAGTAAGGATAGGTTAAGTTTGAAGTAGCACTCATATCAGTGCTATTTTGCGACCCATAATAAAATTCGTAATAAAAGTTATCAGCAGGTGTGGGGTCTGTACCTGCTACGTTACTTAAATTTGGAGAACCAGTCACCATAACTGCATTTGAGTTGTCAATTTGTATTCCTGCTGTAATTTGAGGATTCGCATTTCCACTATGCCTTTGATCTACGATGTATATTTTATTTGATCCTTCTTCAAATACAATGGACCAGTATGACCAGCTTCCAGCTGTGTAGGAGCTGAAAAACACCCAATATTGTTGGCTTCCTGCATTTCCAAAAGTTTTGGTCACAATTGCATCATTAGATCCTGAACCTTCTATTCCCCAAACCATAACTGAATTATTTGGAATTCCTGGATCGGGAATAGCAGCATTGGTAACAACCGGAATACTCGTTGAACCTGTACTAAAAGTTAGTACTCCAGTTGAAGAAACTTTAAATGTAGAAACTGGGACGCCATTAAAATCAAAAACAAAAGGAATTGTATCAATTGGTGACCATACAGGAGTACTATTGCTACCACCTAGCAGTAATTCCCATGAAGCATCTAACCCAGATCCACTAGGGTATTCATTATCTGTGTTTAGTCCGCCAGGATTTCCTTGTGTGGTACTGGGTAGATAATAATATTGTGAAAAGATTTGACTACTAATAAAAAATAGGAACAATAAAAATCTTCCTCTCATATTATCTTAATATTTGAAGTTTTTTGCTTGACTGAATTGATGGTGTTTGAATAATGACATTATACATTCCATTACTCAGTTTGGAATTGTCTAGTTGATATTGAGTTAAATTTTTACTAACACTAACATTATCCATTAAAACAATTTCACCTAGAGTGTTGATGATCATAATTTCAAACATTCCTCTTTCTGAAGATTCAATAACAAGATTAGTGTAATCTTCGCTACTTGGATTAGGGAAAATCATTAATCTAGAAGCAGCTATATTTTCTTCAACATTAGCTACAATACTAGCGGTAGTGGACTGAAGAACTTCTTTAGTATTAACATCTTGAACCCATACAACAACACCTAAATTATCAAAATCTTCTACTGAATGACTATTCATGTGGTTTATAGGTGAATTAGCATCCACAGGTAGGGTATATTGACCTTGAAAGTTGTAAGAGAAATTAAAAGATTCTTGCACACCAGCTTGTAAAGCAGGAATTGCAGTCCCGCTGGAGCTTGGAATCATTTTTTTCATCACATGTAAAAATTCTGTTTCTCCATTTGAACCTGTATTGTTGTAAGTAGCATATTCAATGATGGCAACAAATAACGTAAGATCATTGCTATTAAAATCTTCTATAGGGTCTATCGTGACATTCATGTCTACAACTGAATTTTGTCCCTGATCATGATATACACTGTAATTGGCACTTATTGTTGAAAAAGATGGAATCCCGGCAGATTCATCAAATTCTTGGGTGGTGAATCCAGATGGATTGCCATCATATCCACCATCAATTTCTAATCTTGGAACAGAATTCACTCCGTAAAAAGTCCTTCTGTCTCCAGCTTCCTGTGTGTAATAAGGGTCTCCAGATCCAGGCCAACTCATTTGATATTTTATTAATGTGTAGTCAGTTTGGCTGTAATTTGATAAAACGTTTTTTAAGTTGATATTTCCCTGAACGCATGGCGGACAAGTTGAGCTTGTAAATACCTCCAACATGGGAATCCGCTGAACAAAATTATCAAATACATTTAAGGTAGCATAAGCAGTATCATTGTTTAGATCCATATCTGATGAACCATTTATATTAGAAGCCCATATTGCTACGGAGTAAGAACCAGATGCAGTCGGAGTCCATAGTGTGCTGTGATCAAAGGTGTGATTGTCATAAGTATTTAAATTTACACCCGTAATATTTTCTGTTACAGTAGTTCCACCATCTATTGCGTAATTTATATCAAAATCAGTGACAGAACTCGACCCATAATTAGTGACTTCACCAGAAATAGTAAATGGAGCATTTCCTAAAATCAAATAGGGGAAAGTAGTCACAGATACCCCAGCCATGTCTGTAGCATTTTGAGAACCATATATAAATTCATAATAATGGTTATCAGCAGGAGTAGCATCAGCACCAGCAACATTAGACAATGTGGGTGAACCGGCAACCATAGTTGCTGTACTTCCATCTATTTGTATTCCAGCTGTAATTTGAGGGTTAGCAGCTGTACTATGTCTTTGGTCTACAATGTAAATATTGTCTGTTCCCTCTTCCATAACAATAGACCAATAAGACCAGCTACCCGCTGTGTAGGAGCTAAAAAACACCCAATGTTGTCTACCACCAGCTGTTCCAAAAGTTTTAGTTACAATATTGTCATTACTTCCGGTTCCCTGTAATCCCCAAACCATTATAGAGTTGTCTGGAATGCCCGGGTCAGGTAGTGCCGCGTTAGTAGGAGAAGGTACGTTACTTACTCCAGTGGAAAAAGTGAGAACACCCGTAGAAGATACTTTATACTGAGTTACGGAATTTCCATTAAAGTTAAAAGGGAATCCAATGTTTTCTACTGTTGACCATGTCGGACTTGAATTACTTGGGCCAAGAATAACAGACCAGCCTGCAGGAAGTCCAGAACCACTTGGGTATTCATTATCTGTGTTCAAACCACCTGGATTTCCCGGGGTTGATGCAGGAATATAATAATATTGACTGAGGTTAAATTGAACAATTCCTAAAAGGCAAATAGTTAAAGTGATAATTTTTTTCATAGTGTTCTTTTATTACTGAGCAATAAATATAATAAATAGGTTGTTTATTTAGTTAAAAATGAATTTTAGTTTAATTAAATTCTTGTTATGTACTAAATATGTATTTTGATTTCATAGTAGATTTTGTTTCTTTATAATGAAATTTTATATTAGTCAAGAGTTTTAATATATATTGTAATTATGAAACGAAACATATTTATTTTTTTAATGCTGGCTATGCTGGTTAGTTGTTCTACTCCTGAACCAGCTGTGTCTTACTCAACTATACCAAGATTTACTACTGTAGAAAAAATTGGCCAATTAAGACCAGGTCAAACCAAATCAAAAGTGAAAGATATCCTTGGTGTAACTCCTTGGGATGCATATGCAATGACTTCTAATGGATGTCAAACCTTCACGTATAAGTATAAAAAACTGAAGCACACCGTTTCTTCAAGTGATCGCTCAGATGCTGGTTATTGGAATGATCAAATATTATCAACTAATACCAGAAAATATGATGATCCATCCACTTTAAATCTAGTATTCAGAAATGGTTTATTAGAAAGTATTATTACCGAAACCGGAAACGAGAAGTATAAAAGCTTAGTTTGGGATACAAAAGAAGTCAATGAGGAATGCGATAAGCCTTTAGTCGGAGGATGTACTGATCCGAATTCTTTAAATTACAACAGTATGGCTGATTACGATGACGGTAGCTGTGAGTATTGTCCTTGTGGTTATGAGTTGGTAAGAAATGATAATAATGCTAACCCAAATTGTAATGAAAAACCAAAGTGTGTTAAAATTGAGGAACCTAAAAAGGATACCATCAAAGAACCAGTTGTAAAGAAAAAACCAAAGTGTACAAAATGTGATGTCATTGATAAAGTGTTGCAGAATGGATCAGGAAACCTAGACATGAGAATCATCATGAGTGGTTCAGACTTTAAAGATGGAGAGATTTTAATAAATGAATCACCACTTATAGATAAATTAGATAAAGTAAAACTTAAATAAAATTACGATGAAAACATTTTTAAAATTTGGATATCTAACTTCAGTTTGTTGTGTAGTGGTATCATGTTCTATGCTAAAACCTACTTCATCAGTAGCCCAATATAACGAGTTTTATTATACCAATATGGATAACATTTACATGCTTGAAAAGGGCATGAGTTATGAAAGAGTTAATGATGTCTTAGGGATTAAACCTCATGATATTTACGTGGATTATAATAACGGAAAAAAAATCTTAACGTATTTGTACAAAAACACCTATCAGGAAGTTGCTTCAAATGAATTATTGAATGAAGTTGCTTTAAGTGGTGGATCTCCCAAGTATGACCCTAAAGAAGATCATACTTTGTTTTGCATTTTTGATGAAAACACAAATCTCCTTGAATCTTACATAACAGATTTGGGAAGAAAAAGCGGCAAAGATGTTCTAAAAGATGAGAAGAAGCTTAAATCCTATGTACAAAATCCTAAGAAGCTTAAAGCCAAAGTGAAAATAAAAAAGAGCAGTGCAAAGTTAGGTGGTGGCTTAGGTAAATTTGGTTTAAAATAAATGTTGCTTGGTGATTAGCCATAAATATATTTTAGCACTCTTTTTTTTTTGAACGGAGGTAGCATTTGCTTTTCTCAAAATCAAATTAATCATACAGATTTAATAGATTCCCAGCTTTCCTTTTCAAATTTCATACTGAGCAGGTGTAATTCAGACAACTATTCCAGTGATAGTCTTTTAATTGCCTTAAATCGAAATAAGTTAGTTTACAGTCAGTTTCGTAAATATTTCGAACCAAAAACTGATCCTAAATTTTTTAAAAATATCACCTACTCCTATAATCGAATTTCTTTCCTGTTCGATGAAAAAAGAGAAGTAGTTTATTGGATGGATAAGTATAATATCTATTTGAGGGGACTTAGAAACAGGTTTGCTAGTAAAAACAAGGATTGGATAGCCTCTTCGAAAAGGACTAAACATGTTTCTAATGAAAAAGAACCTAAAGAAGAAGAGAAAGCAATATTACTAAAGCAGCAAAGAGAAAATCAACAAATAGCAGATTCATTTGAAGAAGCTGAACTATTAGTGTATTTAGAGGCCCAGAAATTGGCTGAGGAAACCGAAGCAAAAATACTAGCATATCAGCAGGAGAGACAGCGAATAGTTGATTCATTAGCTAAAGCTGAACAATTAGCTGAATTTGAGTCCCAGCGACTAGCAGAGGAAACCGCAGCAAAAATATTAGCTTTTCAGAAAGAGAGTCAACGAATAGTGGATTCTTTAGCTGAAGCTGAACAATTAGCTGAATTTGAGTCTCAGCGACTAGCAGAGGAAACTGCAGCAAAATTACTTACTGATCAGCTTGAGAGCAAACGAACAGCAGACTCTGTGGCCGAAGCGAAGCAATTGGCTGAATTTGAACAGCAGCGAAAAGAAGAAGCCAGATTATTAGCAGAGCAATTGAAGAATAAACGAATAGTAGATTCTACGGCAGAAGCGGAGCAATTGGCTGAATTTGAACAGCAGCAAAAAGAAGAAGCCAGATTATTAGCTGAGCAAGCGAAGAATAAACAAATAGCAGATTCTACTGCAGAAGCAGAGCAATTAGTTGAATTTGAACAGCAACGAAAAGCAGAAGAAGCCAGATTATTAGCTGAGCAGACAGAGAATAGACGAATAGCAGATTCCATAGCAGAAGCGGAGCAATTAGCGGAACTTGAACTGCAGCGAAAAGCAGAAGAAGCCAGATTATTAGCAGAACAAGTGAAGAATAAACGCATAGTAGACTCTACGGCAGAAGCGAAGCAACTAGCGGAACATGAACAGCAGCGAAAAGCAGAAGAAACTAGATTTTTAAATGAGCAAGCGTTTGTGCAGAGACAAAGTAATCAAATCTTGGATCAACCTCAAAGTATTAATGATGTGACTTTTAGTGAAATGTACACTGCTCCAAAGGTTGAATTTAATGAATACTACACGATAAAATTAACTACTGTATACAGCCCAATGGAAGGGATTTCTTTTTTGAATAACGTTAGAGACGGAGATCAAATATGGAAAGAAAATGCATTTCATTTATACCAAGATGAATATAACAGCGACTTAACGAATATAAGTATTGGTAAATTTTCAAGTTTAGATGATGCGGATATCGTTATCAACAAATTGAAAAATAAAGGATTGACCAACGCAAAAGCAATTAAGTATACCAATAAAATGAAGTCAAATTTAGCTGCTAGTAATAAGTCAGTTTCAAATACAAGTACTAAAAAAGCTGTAGTTAACCCTGCTCGTAAAACAGTTGTTAACAATACTACTGAACCTTCAACTAATATTTCTAAAGAAAATCAGGGAATTAAAACAAGTACGGCAACAAGTAAGAATATAAAAACCAGTCGTCCTAAGATTGAAGAAGTTAAAACCTATGATAAATCATATGGTAATACTGATAATGCACTTAAAAACATTTCAAAAGAAGTGAATAAAGATCAAGATTTTTTCACTGTACAGTTGGCTGCAGTTAGTGAAATTACATCGGATAGAATTAACACGATAAATCTAGATAAAAAGCAGCTGTTCTATCAAAACATAAATGCAGGTAATTATGCATTAAACTATAAGAAATTCAGTAATTATGGAGCAGCTCATTCAAAAGCTATTGAATTACACGGCAAGGGTTTTGAGGGAGCTTATGTAACTAAATATGTAAACAATAAAAGAATTACGGTGACCAAAGCTGATCTTTTAAACGATAATGTTAGTGAATCTACAATAGAAGCAGATTTAAGAACTTTAGGTTACAAGCCATTAGATTTTAATAGAAAAGGGAAATACATACAGATTGGTTCTTTTTACAATTGGGATTCTCATTCTTACCAAGATTCGTATGAGTTCATAAATCACTCCATTTATTTCATGGTAAATCAATCTAATGTTGTTAAGTTTCTTATTGGTCCATTCTCAGAGCGAGACTTGTTTATTGAATTAAGAAATGTGAAAAAACAAATTAATGATGCTTTCATAAAAACCATTTAAATGGATAATACAAAGACTATTGTTGATGTTCGCACAAAAATGGAATGCTTTATAGATAAAATTGAAGGTTCCATAAATATACCACTTGATCAAGTTCCAAACCATGTTGAAGAGATTAGAGCCATGCAGCCTGTAGTCATTTATTGTGCCGCAGGAGTTAGAAGTGCTCAAGCAGTTTCTTTTCTTAAACAAGAAGGGTTAATAGAAGTATATGATGGTGGTGGAATTAATGAATTAAGACAAAAATTAAATAAGTGAAAAGATTATTGATTTATATAACTACACTATGTTTTTTGAATTCTTGCCTGTCTTCGACTGAAAAAAAAGTGTTAGATATTTCAGCAGTTGATTTTTCAAGTAAAATCATTACCAATCCAGGAATTATTTTAGATGTAAGAACAGTGGATGAAATTAGTAAAGGCCATATAGAAAATGCAAGTTTTATAGACTTTTATGATGAAAATTTTAATGAAAAAGCAACATGGATAAATAAAGATCTTCCTGTTTATGTGTACTGTCATGCTGGAGGTAGAAGTAAGAAAGCTGCTGAAATTTTAATTGATCTTGGTCAAAAAGAAGTATATAACATTACTGGTGGATTCAGTGATTGGAATGATAATGGCTTCAAGGTTGTCAATCAAGGTAAAGAGTTGAGTTTTACATCAAAGACTTATTCATCAGAAGAAATTAAAAATGTGATTAGCCAAAATAAAAACGTGTTATTAGTATTCAAAACTCCATGGTGCTTGCCATGTAAGAAATTGGTTCCAGTATTAAATGAGCTTAAAGAATTATACCCACAAACTTATGTTCTTGAGCTAAATATGGATGCTAATAAGGAACTGGCTGCGTTACATAACGTATCATCTATACCAACATTGATATATTACAAGAATTCCATCTTAACAAGATCACATAAGGGTTTTATTTCCTTAAATGACTTAACGTTTCTTTTATATGACATAAAGTCATAAACATTTTTTCTCAAATGACATTTTGTCATTATTTAAACGTTCTTTTTCCTTTTTTTTCTAAAGGCATAACATTTGTTCTTGCATATTCAAATTTTAAAATAATTTAAAAATGAATACAATAATTAGAAAAAAACAATCTCCAATAACAGGACTTTGGAGTAATATTTTAGATCAAGATTTTTTTGGAATGCCATCTTACGAACATGCGGTACATACATTACCTAAAGTAAATGTCATGGAAGATGATAATGGGTATAAAATTGAACTTGCAGTTCCAGGGTTTGAAAAAAATGATTTTAACATTGAAATTGATGATGATGTACTTAGCATTTCATTAGATAAAGAAACAGATGCAAAGACAACTACATACAACAAAAGAGAATTTAATTTTGGATCATTTAAAAGAGCTTTTAATTTACCTGAATCTGCGAATTCAGCTAAAATTTCTGCAAATTATAACAGTGGAATTTTAATTGTAGAAATTCCAAAAAAAGAAGAAGCTAAACCTGTTCCATCTCGAACTATTAAGGTGAGGTAATAAAAATTAGATTTTAGTTTGTAAAGGTGGCTTTTGCCACCTTTTTTATTTAATCATCTTGAGAAATACAAAACACATCAATAACTGGAAGAGCTTTACTCTGAAAATCAAAAAGTGCTAAATTTTCCCATGAAGAACCGTCAAGAGCTTGATATCCTTTCCAAGCTATCATTTCTCCTCCCCAATAACAAAAGCCATTATTTCCATTATGTTGGTTAATTGAAATTCGTTTAATTTCTTCCATAAAATCGTACTGTCCTTGAGCGGTTGCTGGGAAGTCCGGTAATATTAATTGTTCTTCTGAGCCGATAACGTTGTGAGTATAATCGTTCCAACCTAAAGTAAATGGATAGGCGGTTTCTGCAACAACTATATTTTTATTGTACATATCGTATAAACTATTCATAGTAATATCTAAGCTGTCAAGTGATTTACCGTGCCATTTTGGATAATAAGATAGACCAATTAAATCATAATCAATAAATTGAAAATGATTGAAAAAATGTATAGATCCTTCATGTCCCGCATAATGTAACATGATTTCAATTTGATTGTTGTAGTTTCTTACTGCTTTACATGCTGTATCAATTAAAGATTTGAACTGTTCCATCTCATTATAATGACCAATTGGGTGTAAAAATCCATTGTTGATTTCATTTCCAATTTGAACTAAATCCGGATTAATTAAGGATATCACATTATACGTGTAGTTGTAAATACTGTCCGAAAGTGTTTCATAATCACATGTTGACCATTCTTGTGGTATAATCTGATTTGCTGGGTCTGCCCAACTATCAGAATAATGAAAGTCAAGCCAAATTTTAAAGCCATATTCTTTGAGTTCGTTAGAGAATGTGGTGACTTCTGTTAAACTGGCGTGTTCATTATCTGGGCTATGCCATAACTTTAATCTAACTGTATTTACTCCTTTGTCTTTTAGGAACTGCAATACATTTATTTCTTCATTTTGATTGTTGAAGTAAATTCCATTGTCCCCAACTATTTCTGGGTAAGTAGATAAATCTACTCCAATTATCACATCAGAAGGGTTGGTACAGTTGCTATTATTATTTTTCTTACACTGACACACAATAAGAGTGATTAAGACAGCTAAAATTAGTTTTCTTAACATGTATTTCAATTTAATTGATTTTGATCAAACG
>CACAYQ010000057.1 GCA_902536695.1 uncultured Bacteroidota bacterium
AACCGTTGGTAGCGGATTTACCGTTATACTTACTGTATCTAAGCTCGTACATCCATTTACATCTGTTCCCGTCAACACATACACGGTGTCAATTGCTGGTGAAACGTTAATGCTTTGCGTGGTTTCACCATTAGACCAACTGTATGTAGAAGCACCTGAAGCGCTTAATGTAGTTGAACCACCTGTGCATATGCTTTGATCTGTGCCTGCTGACACTGTTGGTAAAGCATTTACACCCACATAAATACTATCTGTAGCCATACAATTGTTGCAATATTGATTTGGTGTTTGAGTACTCCAACTGGCACCATTGATGGTTCCATTATTTCCATTGCTTGTTAAATCTGTTACTGTACTTCCACTTCCTTCGTTGAAGTTCCAATAGCCTACCAAACCAACTTCATTTCCTGTTGGCGGACAAGATATGTAGTTTTGGATTTCGGATTGGGTTAATGCTATGTTCCATATTGATGGATTATCAATTTCACCATTGAAGTGTATATTTCCATCCCTTGAACCAATATAGCTTCCAAAATATGGAGTTGCATCCCAATTAATGCTGTAAGCATCGTTTGTAGTAGCAACATTGACTCCATCAACCCACAATTTTAAGCTGCTTCCATCGTAGGTTAGTACTGTATTAATCCAAATACTATTTACAGGTAAGTTATGGTACTCAACAATAATATTATTCCCATTTAAGCCCTTATAAATTTGCCCCCTTAAAGTATCTGTCTTTATTTCTAAAACTACATCATTGTAATATGATCCATGAGTAATGATGCCTGTTTGATGCTCTTGACTTCCATTTAAACTTATATCGGCCATGTAAGTAAATTGATTGCTTGTCCCAGTAAAAAACTGACCAACACTAACCTCATCATCCTGCCCATCAAAACTCAAAGAATTGCTATTGCTTACTGGTGTTCCATTCCCTACTGTAACAATGTAATTTCCACTTGAGCTTGCATAAATCGTTTGGGTGGTGTCACCTGTTGACCACAGATAATTAGTATGGCCAGCACCAGCATCTAACAATACACTATCTCCTTGGCAAATGGTAGTGGTATCATCACCTAAATCAACTGTTGGAGGAGGTACAACATTAACCACCACACTATCCGTAGCTGTACAATTATTGCAATATTGAGCTTTGGCATCTGTACTCCAAATAGCACCATTGATGGTTCCATTATTTCCGTTGCTTGTAAGGTCTGTAACTGTACTTCCACTACCTTCATTAAAGTTCCAATAAGAATATAAACCAACCTCATTACCACTTGGTGGACAAGACATGTAGGTTTGAATTTCCTGTTGGGTAAGCGCTACGTCCCATATTTGGATCTCATCGATATCTCCCGTAAAATAATCATGATACGAATTATTATAAGTATATTTTCCTATTCTAAGATAACCTGTGTTATTTTGAACACTTCCTAAACTACTTACTTGTACATCCAAAATGCCATCTATGTAAATGCTTATGTACTGAGCTGTTTTTGTAGCTGAAATAAAATGCCACTCATTTGAGCTAATGGCATTGTTTGCCGTAACTGAGCCTGAACTACCAAAATGAACATAAGGCTTATTATTTGTAGGATTAAGTTCAAAAGCAAAATCAATGTTGTTATTGTTTCTGCGATTTATAAGAGTACCATGTCCTAACCCATCCATTTTGACCCAAGCACAAATCGAAATTTCTTCTTGGAAATTATGGTTGTAATTAGTTAAATCAACGTATTCATTAACATCAAAACTCAAGCTATTACTATTGCTCACTGCTGTCCCATTCCCCACGGTTACGCTGTAACCTCCACTAGCACTCGCATAAATGGATTGGGTCGTTTCACCTGTGCTCCATGAGTAATTGGTGTGGCCAGATCCTGCATCTAATAACAAACTATCGCCTTGGCAAATGGTAGTGGTATCGTTGCCGAGGTCAACTGTAGGCGGAGCATTAATCATGATATACCCAGTCTTGGTAATACTATCCGAATTTGCTCCATCACTTACCACCAACTTCACATCATAAGTTCCTGCTGTAGCGTAAGTATGGGTTGGATTTTGTGCCGTGGAAGAATTGCCATCTCCAAAATCCCAGCTCCATGAAGTAGGGCTACCTGCACTGGTATCGGTAAAGCTTATGGTATCACCCAAACAAACTGTGGTTGGTGATGCAGAGAAAGATGCGGTTGGACCCAACACAAAAGAGGCGCAATCATCGCTGAAGGAAGTGTGGGCGTCAAATCTAAAAAAAGCTCCTGTCCAATTCGTGTTAGAATAGGCTGTATCGTCAACAGAAATACAATCTAGATTAGGGTTGTTTTCAGTAGATAAAAGCCATATATTGGTGTTATTTCCATTTCTTAAATCTAAACTAGTTAGTTGATTATTATCTAGTCTAATATGACCAAGAGAATTATTATCACTTAAATCTAAAGTTGTAATGTTATTGTCACTTAATTCAATAGCTACTAAAGATGTATTATTAACTAGATTTATTGATGTAAGGCCACTATTATTACAAGACAATTGAGTTAATGTAGTATTATTACTTACATCTAATGAACTAAGCTGACTAGGGCCTATAAATAATTGATTTAAATTTGGAGATTGAGAAACATCAATTGAGCTTAGTTGACTATTATTCCTACAATAAACATTAGCTAATTGTATATTATTAATTAAATCTAAAGTTGTAATTTGATTATCCTCACAACTCAACCCACTAAGAAGTGTATTATTATTAAGATTCAGATTAGATAACTGATTGTTACTACACTGTAAACTTACTAATGCTGTATTATTACTTAAATCTAAAGCTGAAATCTGGTTATTATTACAGTTTAAAGTTTGTAGATTAATGTTATTAGTTATATCTAAAATGGATAGCTGCATATCATAACATGCTAAATGCTCCAAAGCTAAATTGTTAGATAAATCCAAATTAAAATTGACTTGATTTGTGTGGCATTCTAACCATCTTAGATTTATATTTTGTGACAGATCTAAATAATTAATTGGAGTTTGTTGATGTTGAAATTCTAAACTTTCGAGACTAATATTAAAACTTAAATCTATGCTATCAATATTATTGCCTTCGATCCTAAGATTATCTAAATTTGTAAAAGCTTCAATACCAATTAGATTTTGGATTTGACCATTTTGACCTACCCAACCAGATGCTAGTATCAAATCAGTCACCCCACTAATACTCAAGGTCAACACCGAATCATTATTCGCTATTCCATCTCCCATGCTACTTGGGTCGCCAATACTAACTGTATTTCCAGAAGCGTCATGCGTTTCTAAATACGCCTCAAAATTGTCATCAGGCACGTAGGTTTTGGCAAAACAATCTATGGTAGCAAAAAAGACACCTGAATCTACACCCGAAGGAGTGCTGTTATTGTGCGCATCAGCCTGGTTTTGATGGGTGATGCTAATGCAACTAAGAGTATTATTGTTATTCAACAATACTTTACTTGAAAAATTCATATACTGCCCGTTTCTAATGTCAAAGCGGGTAAGTTGATTGTTACGCGCGTCCACATCCGTTAGCTGGGTATTGTTTCTTAAGTCTAAGGAGGTAATTTGATTGAAAGAACAACCCAACTTAATCAGTTTTAGATTTTGAGAAACATCCAGCGAACTAATGTTAACGTTTTGATCTACATGAAGCTCTTTTAAACTGTCTATAGCAGAAACATCAATGCTATTTAATCGAGTATACTGAGAATAGATGTATTCCAATTTCTCGATACTACCAAAGTTTATCGCAGTAAGGTTATTATTAAATGAAGTGTACAAATGCTCTAGAACGGTATTAGATGAAACATCAAGCGATGAAATAGAGGTATAGCCCACATCTAAATTTTCTAATACAGAAAGATTTGAGACATCAATAGAAGTAATTCCACTATTCGATTGGCAATTCAACTCCCTAAGGGCGGTACAGGTACTTACATCTAAACTACTTAATTGATTTTGATAACAATTTAAATAAGATAAGCTGGTGCAATTAGAAACATTCAAACTGGCCAATTGGTTTTGATCACACTTGAGATAGGTCAATCCGCTGTTGCCCGAAACATCTAAACTGGTAATGCTGTTATTTTCACACTTGACGTATTTTAAATCACTCAGCCCAGAAAGATTTAAGGTGGTGCTTCCATTGTTGTTGTAATACAATACACTCAAGTTTGAGTTGGAACTTAAATCGGTACTGGTTATGCTGTTGTTGATGATAAATAAGCTATCTACTTGTGCAAAATCTTCAATTCCGGTGAGGTCACTAATGCTTTGATTCGCTAAGGTTAATCTATTAACTTGATCAATATTACTCGTCAACACCGAATCATTATTGGCTGTACCATCTCCCATACTATTTGGGTCGCCAATACTAACTGTATTTCCAGAAGCGTCATGCGTTTCTAAATACGCCTCAAAGTTATCGTCTGGTACATAGGTTTTAGTGTGACCGGAGCTCATTGGATACCCTCCGCTACCTTGTGTAAATGGGCTAAAAGAGCTAACTAAACTAGTTACACTCGTTGCAGTAGTAGATGATGCATTTAATTGATCCCATTCACTTCCGTCCCAATGTGCCATGTACATATCCGATTGGGATGGTGTTGTAATGCCGTTAAATTCCATGGTAATGTTAGCATCTACAGACCCGGTCCTACTTATATCATAATAATAATCGTTATTCACATAACTCATATCTGCACCGTTAACTGGCACACCAGCTGATGGGTAAGTATTCCAATCAATAGTTGTTGGCGAACCTGGTGTGTATACTGCTGTATACGTTTCAGCAATAGATGAAGCAGCTGTTATACCAATGGTTCTTAGTCCACCATCCACCCCAAAAGGAATTAAACATGGTGTGGTAGAACTTGAAGTGTACTTAATTGATACCGTGTTGGATGAACCTCCGCGAATTAATCTATCGTCACTATAACCAGACGGAGTTTGTGTAATAGTGAGTTCATGGCCATCCGTAACTAAATCATAATCAGAAGAAAAAGTAAGTAGGTTGTTTACTCTTGTGTTTCCAAAAAGTGTTTTTTCTCCAGCCCCATCAATCTTTAGGTTAAAATAAAAGTCTGCTGGTATTTGCTGTGTAAATCCATCATATTCTACGGTTCCCGTTCCAGAAATAAAATTCCCTAAACTTGTCACTGTTCCACCTAACTCTAATCGACCAGATCCGGAAAAGGTGACATTACCTCCTGTAGCATCAAAGTTTCCATTGGCATCGTATGCAGCTGTTCCAGCAATTGACAATGTGCCATTTATATCTGAAGCTCCTGAAACGGTAATGGTTTGACCAGTAGCCACCGTCAGTGTTTTTGAAGCATCTACCGTTACCGAACCTAATGTGTTAGTACTCGCATCTACAGTAACATCATGACTAATAGTCACGTCACCAAACGAAGGTGGCACTACTCCTCCTCCCCAACAAGCTGTGTTACTCCAATTGCTATTAACCCCTGTGGTGAGATAATCATTTGAAACCGTCAATACAATTGTAGCTGTAGCATCCGTACATGGCGATGCCGACACGGTATAAGTTATGATGGAAGAGCCGTTAGAAGCCCCCGTAGCTACACCGGTTCCTGCGTCAATAGTCACAAAACCGTTGCTCGATGACCATACACCTCCCGCATCTCCATCACTAGTTAATGAGACTACAGAATTAGGGTTAATGGCTTGCAATCCGCTTAACGTTCCAGCGTTTGGTGCTGTAACAATATCTACAAGTAAAGGAGTTGTGTATTGTATTCCATTAACAGCACAACGGTATGCTCCTCTTCTAAAATACGTATCTGTGCTAGTACTTCCAGGATTATACGTAGCCGTATTAGAACTTCCAATGTCAGACCAAGTGGAATTATCCAAAGAAGATTGCCATACATAAGTCAGTGTTCCACCAGAACCATTAGGTGCACCACCATCTGTGAATGCAGCAGGATCGAAAGTTCCACAATTTTGTTGGGCACTTGCTATTGAACCTGCATCGGATACTTCTGTACAGGCTGCAGCTTCATAACAACCCATATCTATTGAACCGTCATTTCTAGTTGTGCCTGCTAAATCTACACTAGGGGCTCCAGATGATGTTCCAGCATCAATACAGACTGATCCATTGTTTAAGGTAAAATCATCATTTGGTGCATCTGTAAAATTAACATTACCAGAAGTTAAGTTACCACTACCTAATGTAAATCCGTTAGTACTATAAGAATTCGTTCCATCATCATAATATGTGTAGGATATATTTACAGTTCCATGTCTCTCCTTGAAACTATAAGTATTTGAATTGTTTGTTAATAAACAGTTTTTTACTGTTGTTGTTCCACCATAACACATGATTACTGCGTCAGCAGTACCATTCTCAGTGAAAGTGCAATTTGTAATAGTAGCTGTTCCATCATCAATATAAACGTCTCCATTGCCATAACTACTAGTTCCACAATCATTGTCATAGAACAAACAGTTTTGAATAGTTAATGTACCTTCAGAGTATATGCAAGAACCATCAGAATCAGAAGAATGAGTACTGTTGTTAGTAAATTTACATCTGTCAAATGTTACTGTGGAGCTAGAATTAACAAAAACTGCTCCTCCATCATCATAGGTGCTTGTTAAATCATTATTATCAAAGTGTACATCCTGAACAGTAATAGTACCACCTGATGTTATATCAATGGCTCCACCGCTATTTCCTTCATCATAATCCTTAATGGTCATATCACTAATTGTGATATTTGTTGCAGAACTTTTAATCTCCATAAAATGATCCCCAGATCCACTTTGATCAAAAATAGTTGAACCCATACCAGCTCCTGTAATGGTTAGTCCATCATGAGCACTTGTCAAATCCAATAAATCATCAATATAAGTTCCTTTGTCTACTCTTATTGTAGAACCACATGTTGCTGAAGAAAGCGCAGAAGCTAAAGTTAGTTTTGGAGCGTTTGCACTTGTGCCAGCGTTAGCATCATTACCTACAGCTGAACACCAAGTATCACCACTTGTAGAGTTATCATTCACATAATAAATTACATTATTAACAGTTAAAGTAACGACATTTGAATATGCTGAAAAATTTGATCCATCACAACTTGCTGCGACACGATAATAAGTTGTTGAGCTTAGTGCAGCAGTTGTAAAACTTGATGTTGTATAATTTGAGCCTGTACTCACATCAGCCCAAGAAGAGTTATCAGAACTTTGTTGCCACTTGATGGCTCTAGCAAAATGACCTGTAACAGTCAAATTGGTAGTTGCACCAGAACACACTGTTGCCGAACTAGTAGCTGTACCTCCAGATGGAGCTCCACAAAAATACTCATAACAGCCCATGTCAATAAAACCATCATCTCTAGTGTTTTCATCAAAATCTACACTAGGTGCACCGCTTGCAGTTCCTGCATTTTTACATACAGAATTATAACCAATTCTGTAATCATCATTTGATTGAGAATAAAAATCAACTGAACCTGCAGTAGTTGAACCAGTAGATGAATTTAACGTTCCCGATGTTGATTCATACCAATTGTACGTGAAGTTTACCGTTCCTCCGTCTCTTTCTAAATCATTGCCAGAGTTATCTTTAAAAATACAGTTAGTTACATTAACAGTAGACCCGTTTGAGTAAACATAAATTGGTTCTTCATTATTATCAGCAAACGTACAATTGATAATATCAGCATCACCATCATCTATATAAATCAAACCATTATTGGATGAATAAGCATCGTTATCATAAAACAAACAGTTTTTTACATTTAATGTTCCCTCAGAGTAAATACAAGATCCATCAGAACTACTAGCGCTGTAACTATCATTATTGGTAAACTTGCAACGATCAAACGTCACCGTAGAGCTAGAATTAACATAAACTGCACCTCCATCATCATAATTACTAGAAGTTCTATTGTTATCAAAATGTATATCTTGTAGAGTAATTGTTCCACCTGAAGTTATGTCAATGGCTCCACCGCTGTTGTTTTCATCATAATCCTTAATGGTCATATCACTAATCGTGATATCTGTTGCACCACTTTTAATTTCCATAAAATGATCTCCTGTTCCACTTTGATCAAAAATGGTTGACGCCATACCAGCACCTGTAATGGTTAGTCCATCATGAGTACTAGTTAAATCTAATAAATCGTCTGTATAGGTGCCTGCAGCTACCATTATTTGGTTACACTCTGAACTAAGCTGTGAGATAGCATATCCAAGCGTTAAAAATGGTGCTCCAGATGAAGTTCCTGCGTTAGAATTGCTTCCGTTGGTAGCAACATAATAAATATTTGAATTAATCTGAGCATTACCTGTAGCTACATTTTTTGGTGTTGCACCTGTTGAGGTACAAGAAATATTTCCACCTGCTCCATTAGAAGCAGTATTGGTTAACCTAACATAAACTGATGTATCGTTAACTACGCCTCCAGACTGATTTATTATTAAAGTATCATAATAAACTGTACCATCAATTGATAATTCATACCCAGAGGGTGGAGTTAAAATAATATTGTCAATTAGCTGATCTCCAGCAACTATAAAAGTTTGTGGATCGCTATATGCTCCGGCACAAGCAACAAATTGATTTAACGTTCCACTAGTGGTTAATAAAGGTATTCCTGAAGAAATGAAATTAACCATTACTGTATCTACATTTTGGCAAGAATTACCATCCGTTACAGTAAAATAATATTCTCCCTGATGAGATATATCAGAATTTGTGCTTACGGTAATATCTTCTAGATTTATGGCACTCCAACCAGCAGTGCCATTAGCAGCGTTAGTAGACCATGTTTGAGAAGAGCCTGATCCATTTCCAGAAGCTATAGTTAATTTAAGACTCGGCACACCTGTTTCTCTAGACTCAAAAGAAGGTGAACTATCCATATTTTCGTTATCGGAATCATCTTCTTGGGCTAAATGTCTGTAACCAGCTGTATTTAGATGCTTGAATTGTGTGTTTGAACCACCATTATAAGAACCTGTATTATCTTCAACTGCAATTATTAAGTTATCAGTTCCATTGTAGGAAAAGTCAGTATCTAAATCTACTTCAGTCCAAGATGTTGATGTACTAACTGAAATTGACCCACTGTAAACTAATGTCATACTTGAAGTTGACACATAATCGCTAGTGCTTGAAAAAGAGGATTTTGAAGTATTGCCCATCCATATCTTTATTGTTCTAGAAGTTGACGTTGATCGATCCCACTCCCACTGAAGGTGTGTAATAGTTCCAGCAACTAAAGATGCTTCAGAGCTTAAATAAATACTCTGGCTAAGACTATATTTATAGTAAATAGAAAATGGTTGTACATCTAAGTCCTCATCCCCTCCGTCAATAATTGTTAAATCAGAAGGGATTGATGGGGTATTATTTGTAGTTCCATCTAAGTAAATAGATCCGCCATTGGCATAATCTATATCATTTCCAGCATTTACATCCGGTAAAGAATTAACTATTACCACTAAACTATCTGTTGTAACACATCCGTCACCGTCTGTATAACTTACTTCATAAGTAGTAGTTTCATTGGGCACAAAGGGGGTGCCATCAATAACGTTATTGTTCCATACATATCCACTTCCACCAGATGCAGAAACCGTAATTGTATCTCCTAAACAAATGGTTTGATTATCTCCAGCATCAATATTTGCTGAAGGAATGACCGTTTTTAGAATTGAGCTAGTATATGTAACCCCACTAACATTACACCTGTAAGCTCCTCTTCTAAAATAAGTTGAATTGGCAATTGCAGGCAAATCATATGACTCTGAAAATTGACCTGAAATATTACTCCATGTGGAGTTGTCTGATGAAGATTGCCACAAGTAAGAAGTCAAACCATTTAAACCACCTGTTGGTGAACTTGAAGAGCTTACATCTATTGGGTCCGCTCCTTCACAAATGGTTTCAGCACCTGAAATAGCACCTGGGTTAGTAAATTCACTACAAGGCGTTATGGTTACTGATGCTACGTCAAACGAAGAACAACCAATTTGATCTGTTACTGTGAGCGTGTAATTACCTGCATGGTTGAGAGTAGCAGCATTTGTAGCTGTAATATCTTCGGTATTGGTTGCACTCCAACCCGATGTTCCATTGGAAGCATTCGTTGACCATGAATAATTAGCAGTAATTTTTTCTGTTATATTAATATTATCAATTGTTGCACCATAACTTCCTGAACCAAAATCAGAATTTTCATAAAGACAAACAAACTTATATGTCAATCCAGCAGTAACAGAAACACTATCGTTAGTATATGTTTGATTTAAAGCATCTTCTCCATTACCCGAACCAGCATTGTTTGCATGATTAACTAGTTCAATATCTGTACCACTTGAAGACTGTAAATAGACTTTAAACGCATCACTATTATCGCTGGAATGTGTTCGATTATCGTGGCCATAGTTAAATGAAACCGATATTGTATTATTATTAGGAATAAATTCATTAATCCATAAATAATTATCACCCCCACTTGGTGATCCAGAAGTAATATAAGCTCTGTATGAAATACAACCAGAACAATCAGCATCAGGGCTTGTTGTTTCTAATCTCCAATAACCATTATTCCCAGAGTGAGAACTATTGGAAGCCTCTTGAGATAAAAATGTTGAACCATCTCCTTCTGGGATAGTCCCATCAAAGAAATTTTCAGTTAAAAGAGTTCTACTTCCAAAAACACCACTGTTATTTGAAGAAGTAGCATCAAAAACTAGCGGGTTACTTTCTAATACAATTTGATCTCCACCAGCACTTACTGAAGGAGAGGTCTTTACAGTTGCAGACTGTGTTGGGATGGTAATATTTGATGCCCCAGGGCTTGATAAAGTTACGTCTCCCTCACTACCATTTTGAGCAGTTGTGGTTAGGCGAACAAAAATTGTAGTATTAACTGTTCCGCTACTTGGAGATAAAATTATTGAACTAGCAAAACCTGTCCCAGTTGAATTTGAAACTTCATAACCATTAGGTACAGAAACAGTTAAGTTATTGGTTAAGTTATATGCAAGCACTTCTAAACTTTGTTCATCACTTACATGTCCAGAGCAAGAAGTAAATGCACTTAACGTATTATTAATTCCTATAACTGGCTTGGCTCCAATTACAGGGTCATTGTTAATAACACTTACTAAATCAGCTCCAACACAACCATTACCATCTGTTACAGTAAGTGTATAATCACCAACATGGTCAATTATTGCGTTTTCTGTAATGGTTATATCCTGAGATGTAGTAGAACTCCAGCCATTATTACCATTTGGCGAATTAGTAGTCCATAAATTACTTGCTGATGAACTTACATTAATATTATCTAAGGCAACATCAGAAAATGCACCAGTATTTGAGGTTACAAAGCGTAACTGATTAACAGTATAAGAAGATAAATCTAATGATACGTTTAACCATGCATCTCCAGAGCTATTTTGTTGCTGACCAGTTACACTCCATCTTTCAACCCAGCTTGAACCATCAAAAGATTCTAACTTCAAATAACTAATTCCAGATCCATAAGCATGATAATAAAAATCTACTAAAATATTTGAAGATGAAAAACTTGAACTTGTAAGGTAATAAACTCCCCCATTATTTGATGAAGCTTCATAATATATATAATCATCACCAGATTGTGGCGAATTTGGCCCAGTACTGCCTGATCCAGTAGCATTCGATTCTCCTTTCCAATTATCTGAACTAGTCCAATTTGGGTCATTTAATGAGGATTCTGAGTTTCCATAATCAGCTGTTTCGGATTGAGCTTCTGTTAATATTGGAGTGTTACCCGATGTTACAACAGAAGCATTAATAAAAATAGTTCCAAATGGTTGAAAATCAATATCATTCCCTAAGTCAACAATTGGAAGAGCATTAACAACTATTGTTTTTGAACCGGTGTTGGTACAAGAATTTGCATCTGTGAAACTGTAAGTTAGCTGATGAGTACCATTTCCAGCTACTGAAGGGTTAAAAACACCTGACACATTGGTAATACCAGCCCCGGACCATATTCCAGCAGATGGTGAAGCTGTTAAAGTTTGATTTCCAGCATCGTAACAATATGCTTCATTTTGTCCAGTATTAATTACGGGCAAGGTATGAACTGTAATATCAACGTTT
>CACAYQ010000058.1 GCA_902536695.1 uncultured Bacteroidota bacterium
AGTTAGAGGAACTGTATAATGATGTAACAGATAGTATTCGATATGCGAAAAGATTACAAAACTCCATTCTTCCTCCCGAAGTAGTGATAAAGAAATATTTTCCTTCTTCTTTCGTCTTGTTCAAGCCGAAGGATATTGTCTCAGGCGATTTTTATTGGGTAAGTAAGTCAAAAAATGAATGTATGTTTGCTGCGGTAGATTGTACCGGTCATGGAGTGCCTGGAGCATTTATGAGTCTTGTTGGAGCAAATGGATTAAATAGTGCTGTTAGTGAACATAAGTTAACAGATCCTGGTCTAATCCTAGACGATCTTAACAATTATGCGAACCTAGCATTAAATAAACACACTGATGAAAATGCAGTAAGAGATGGCATGGATATTACACTTTGCTCATTAAATAAAAAAACCATGAAATTAAAATTTGCAGGGGCTTACAATCCAGTTTATCTTATACGTGACGGTGAACTAGAAATAGTCAAAACAGATAAAATTGCAATTGGTTCTTTTACAGCAGGTGAAAATCATTATAATACCCACGAACTTGATGTAAAAAAAGGAGATAAAATATATATTTTTTCCGATGGATATGCAGATCAATTCGGTGGTCTTAAAGGAAAAAAGTTCATGTATAGGCAATTCAAAGAAACATTGTTAAATACAGTCAATGAATCTATGGAAACCCAAAAACAATTGTTAGATCAAAAAATTGAGGCATGGAAAGGTAGTTACAGTCAAGTTGATGATATTGTGATTTTTGGGGTTGAGGTGGACTAACGTTTCTATTATGTTAATCATTCGATTTTACAGCATACTTTTTTTCATTTTATTAATTGGTATTTCTTCAGGCCAAGTAGATAATTTAAGATTCCAACGGTTAACACTAAAAGAGGGGCTTTCCCAAAGCTCCGTTAACGCCATAATTCAAGATCACTATGGTTTTATTTGGTTAGGAACTCAAGATGGATTGAATCGGTTCGATGGCATTAATGTCACACATTATAAACATCAAATAAAAAATAAATCTACCCTTTCAAACTCCTACGTGACATCTATACTTGAGTCAAAAGATCATATCCTTTGGGTTGCTACGCTTAATGGTGGGCTTAATTATAAGCACACTTTGGATCAGCAGTTTAATCGGGTTAATAAGGGTGAATTATCGGGTAACTTAAACATTGTGGACCTCCATGAGTGTAAAAATAACTTTATTTGGATGGCTTCCGAGGAATCGGGTTTATTAAGATACCGTTTAGAAGATGATAGCCTTCAGTTCTACGGTCCTTCAAAAGGACTTACGACAAATTCATGGGTTAAAGTATTGACATTTAAAAATCAATTATTTGTGGTATCAAAAGGGGATGGGATTTACCAATATAATGATGAAACAGATGCATTTAGCTCTGTTGAAATATGGAACAAGTCTTTACTAGATAACACAGTAAACGATATATATAATTACAATGATTCTATATTATTTGTAGCTACAAATAAAGGGGTATTCAATTTTGATGATCTAGAAAATGGCATCACAAATAAGATTTTAACTGACAAAATTATTTCTTCTATTTTCTGTGAAGATTTGCATCATATATGGGCAGGTACAAGAGGAGAAGGCCTCTATGGGGTTTCTATAACGAGTCAAAATGACGAATTCATCAAGAATTATAGAAATAATACTTTTGATTTAAATTCGATTTCAAGCGACATGATCTTTGATATTTTCCAGGATTTTTCTGGAAATATTTGGATTACTACGGCTGAAGGGGTGTCTTATTTTGATCCGTTAAAACAAAATTTTTCTCTTGTAACAAATAATGTAGGGGGCAAAGAAAAGTTGGACGATAAAAATATATGGACTATTTATGAAGAGAATGATAGTATCGTGTGGGTTGGAACGAGAAAAGGACTCTCTAAGGTTAATATACTTAGCAAAGTGACTATAAACTACCCTTTTTATTCCGAAAACAAGTTTTTAGCCGCTAACAATGATATTTGGGATATTTATGTAGATGAATATCAACAGTTTTGGGTTGGGACGAATTCTGGTATCTACACTTTTAACCCTAATTCAAATCATAGTTTTTTTGAAAAATTCTCTCCTCATCTGGATGAATTAAATCAACCCGTATTTGATATTAATTTTAGAAATAAAGATGAATTATGGGCAGCAACAAAAAATGGATTATATGCGTTTGATTTAAAGCAAAAAACTTCATTATCATTTAATACTGAAACTTTTTCAGATACATTATTTCCTGATCACCCATGCAGAAGAATCCTTTTTTCATCCAATAATGACATTTGGCTAGGATTTGATGGGGGGGGGGGCTTTGCAAATTGAGTCAAACAGAAGAAAATTTAAGTATTAGTAATTTTGAATTGGTTCAGTTTAAGTCGAATGAAGAAGCGGAAAATTGTATTAGTCATAATACGGTTTTATCCATATGTGAAGGAGATGAAAATACGCTTTGGGTAGGAACTTTTGGAGGGGGCCTTAATAAACTAAATCTTAAAACCAATACGTTTGACATCTTTTCTGAATCTGAGGGATTATCCAACAACAATATTTATGGAATTATAAAAGATGCAAATGGTCATCTGTGGATAAGCACAAATTTTGGTATATCAGAATTCATTACAGAAAGTAATTCCTTCAGAAATTATAATGAGGGAAACGGCCTTCAGAGCAATGAGTTCAATAACAACTCATTTTATCAGAGCATAAGTGGAAGAATTTATTTTGGAGGTATTAACGGGTTTAATTATTTCTCCCCTGAAGAAATTATGTTCAACAAAACAGCGCCAAGAACACTAATTACCGACATCAAATGGTTAAATGATGGGAAATTTGAAAATTTCCTGACTAATAAGAACCCTTACGCTGTTGACACCATTTTGCTTACTTTTTTTCAAAACGATCTAGCATTTACATTTTCGAGTTTACATTTTTCTGACCCAAAAAGTAATGAGTTTAAGATTCATTTAAGTGGTATGTATGATGCCCCTATGAATCTGAAGAAAATCAATACGATAAACTACTCTAATTTGTCCGCAGGAGAGTATGTCTTTAAAGTTTGGTCATCAAATGTGGATGGAGTATGGTCCCTTCCTAAGGAAATTGTAATCATAGTTTCACCACCTTTTTGGTTTACATGGGAGTTTTATATTACCCTTGGTGTGTTTTTATTACTCTTAACTTGGTTTGTCTACATTTTAAGGGTAAAATCAATTAAAAGGCAGCAAAGAAGATTGGCTTTCTTAGTTGAAAGGAGAACGAAGACCATAACTAAACAGAAAAATCAAATTGAAATTCAAAACAAAAAAATAGAACGTGAAAAAGAAAAAGCAGATAAGTTACTCTTAAATATTTTACCTCAAGAAACAGCAGATGAATTAAAAAATAAGGGAGTTGCTAAAACCAGACAATATCGCAAGGTAACCGTGATGTTTACCGATATAAAAGATTTTAGTAAAGTGGCTGAAACGATGGATCCAGATCGTTTAGTTAAAAGTTTAGATAATCTTTTTAGGGAATTTGATAAAATCATTGAAAAATATCAAATAGAGAAGATAAAAACTATGGGTGATGCTTACATGGCTGTTGGTGGCGTTCCACTAAGAGATAAAGAAAACCCCATTAATTGTGTTTTAGCAGCTCTAGAGATTCAACGATTTATGGAGCGGTTAAAACAAGAATCTATTGAAAGAGGTGAAGGGTTTTGGGAGCTAAGGATCGGCATTCACACTGGTGATGTTATTGCAGGAGTTATCGGGTCTAAGAGGATTGCATACGATGTCTGGGGAAGTACGGTAAATATTGCCCAGCGGATTGAAACCAGTGGTGAAACATGGAAAGTAAACGTATCAGAATCCACTTATGAGCAGATTTTTCCATATTTCCAATGTATAGATAGAGGAAAAATTCCAACCAAAAATACGGGTGATATCTCCATGTATTTTGTAGAAGGAATAAAGCCACATCTTTCTTTAAAATCGAAAGGAATAACACCAAATAAGAAATTTAGAGAATATGTTGACTTGCACATATACAGTAGTATTAACTACCGCAAGGCAGAGAGACATATAATAAAAGTTTTAAAAGATGGCCTTCCTGATAATCTTCACTATCACGGAATTCACCACACATATGATGTAGTAAAGGCGGTAGAACGAATAGCGATTTTGGAGGGAGTAATGGATGAAGATATTTTTGTTTTAAAATCTGCCGCAACCTATCACGATGCTGGCTTTGTTGAAGAGTACGATAAAAATGAACCCATTGGTGCAAGATTAGCAGAAGAAATATTACCTAAATATGGTTACACAGATCAACAAATTGAACAAGTTAAGGAACTTATTTACGCCACCATCATCCCTCATAATCCTAAAAACAAATTAGAGCAAATAATTTGCGATGCGGATTTAGATTATTTAGGAAGAGATGATTTTTTTGAAATTTCTGAAACCCTTAGAAGGGAATTAAGAGATCATGGTAAAATTAATAGTGATCGACTTTGGGATGAAATTCAAGTGAAATTTTTAACTCAACATAAATATTTCACTAAATCAGCAAAGAAAATGAGGGAGGCTAAAAAAGCAGAACACTTGGAAGCTATCAAAAAACGACTCAAGCTGAATCAATACAAAGATTGATTAGATGAAACTTGGTTCAATATTACTTTTCTTAATTGTTTTTCTATCCACTGGGTTAGTGGCTCAACAGCAAATAATTGAGTACGAAGCTTTTTTTCTACACAATAAAAGTGAATTAACCGATTTAGAAAAGAATAAGCTAACCATATTCCATGATTCTATTTTAACCAATTATTCCATTACAAATATGTTTATTATAGGTTATGCAAATGAAATTGGGGGTTATGAATACAATCATCGCCTTTCTACAGATAGAGCAAATTATATTCATCAGTTTATTCGTAATGAGAATTTAAAAATACCCACAGAGGTAGTCGGTAAAGGTGAAATTATAACAAGAAAAGAACAGGACTATAAAAATCAATTAATTGAAAATAGAAAGGCAGTAATGCGATATGCAGTGTACAGTAGATTAGTACATACGGCTTCGATATCAGAATTTGCAGCTGGAGAAAAGATGACTATTAAAAGTATTGGCTTTTACCCAGATTCACCAGTTTATTTACCCCAATCTGAACCCACCTTACTTAAGTTGGTGGAGGATTTGTCCAAAAACAAGTCCTATTACATTCAAATACAAGGGCATATTTACGATCCGAATAATTATGAAAAAGACCGGGTTTACCCTGATGCCAACCCCACTCTTTCTGAAGACAGAGCGAAAACAATTTATCATTTTTTAATTCAAAATGGTATTGATTCAACTCGATTGTCATATGTGGGTTTCCAAGGTAAATACCCTTTGAATAAAAAGCCCCAAGATGACAGAAGAGTTGAAATAGAAGTGGTCAAAATTCAGCCGGAATAGCACCTAAAAAATAATAGTGATAACATAAAACACATACATAGAAAATAAAAAGAGGGAGGCAAAATGATCAAAAATTACGTGAATGCGCTGAAAATTTTCAAAACAAACTGCCAACCCTCAATTTATACTAACATACTGATGGGTTGAAAGTATTACTCGTTACAATCATGTAATACACTCGTTCAATTAAAAAATGTTAAATGCCATTTCAAAAAGGAAATAAGCTAGAAAAGGAAGGCCTAAAGACTCAAAGAATAAAGTCACAAACGCACAGAAGTCAGAAAATAGTAGAGACGGAGTGAACCATATTGATCTCCCTCTATTAACTGATTAGTCTATATCAAATTAAGTGATTATGAAGTTCTGTGGTTTGTTGAAAGCCAAGAATGATTGGGAGCAAGAAAAAGGCAGGTGTAATTAGTCAAGTTTAAAACCAAGCTTATCTATAATAATCACAAAGAAAAACGCAATAATGGCATATTTAGCACCTCCAATTATTGCACCTTTAAGTTCAACAGTTTTGGGCTCATCCAAATAGGTCATTATTGCACCGACAAAAAAAGCAAGAAATGCAGATAAGAATGGCTTCTTTAATCTTTTCATCTTGTAAATTTTGATACTAATTTAAGAAAAGTACTTATTGGGCTAATGGAAGAGGATTAGGAAACTATAACTCAAATTTCCAGAACTGGTTTCCATTCGATATTTCTGGTGGAGCTGTCATGAAAGACATCATTCCTCCCATAATTTCTTTAAATTGTTCTTCGGCATTAATTATTTGTTGCTCATTTTCATAAAGAGAGATTCCCATACTTGATGTTTCATCAATTTCTATTAGAGTTACGCTTTTTAAACCAACTATAGCTTTCATCAAGCCTTCTTTAGACTTTAAATAATCTCTTATTTGGTCTTGAACCCCAGGCTTATGTGTGACCTTTGTTATTCTGTAATACATAAAATTTTTAATTTAAATATAATAGCAAATGTTTAAGTTTTGATACTAATTTAAGAAAAGTATTTATTGGGATTAATCGGTAAGTTTTAAAAATCAGGGCACTGCGAAATGGAACATTAATTAATTCGCAGAAGTGTCAGAAAAACACCTTTCCTCTACAAGACTATCATTTACAAAAAACCCTAATGCAATTTCGAAAACACATTTGTGTAAACTTAATAAGCTTGAATTTGAAAAGAGTCGAAATTTTATGTTTATGTTGAATATGTATTGAGCATAAAAAAAGGAGCTAGTTCTAAAAATTAACTAACTCCTTGACTATCCGTGCGCTTCTTCTTGGGCTCGAACCAAGGACCCTCTGATTAACAGTCAGATGCTCTAACCAACTGAGCTAAAGAAGCAAATTTGGTTTGCAATATTACACCAAAGTTTGAATTTATGCAATACTCCTTACTCTTTTTGTTTCATCTAATTTTTTAGGGTAAACTTTTTAAGTTGGTTGCTAATGTTATATTTGCCAGAAATTAGAAAAAATGAATTTAGTTAGTGTTGGAACGGTAGCATTTGATGCGGTAGAAACCCCTTTTGGAAAAACAGATAAAATAATTGGAGGTGCATGTACTTATATTTCTTTATCTGCATCTTATTTTAATTCAAATCCTAGATTAATTTCCGTTGTAGGTGAAGATTTTCCACAAGAAACTATAGATCTATTTCATCAACGTGGAATAAGCACGGAGGGATTACAAATTAAAAAGGGAGAAAAAACATTCTTTTGGTCTGGAAAATACCATACTGACATGAACACAAGAGACACATTAGACACTCAACTTAATGTACTAGAAACATTTAATCCAGTTGTTCCAGAATCTTATCAAGATTGTGATATCCTCATGCTTGGAAATTTACTGCCGGCAGTTCAATATCAAGTTCTAAAACAAATCAAAAACCGCCCTAAGTTAATTGTACTTGATACCATGAATTTTTGGATGGAAACTGCGCTTGAAGACTTAAAAAAAGTGATAAGTGAAATAGATGTACTTACCATTAATGATGAAGAAGCTAGGTTATTAACTGGACAGTATTCGTTAAGAAAAGCAGCAAATCATATACTAACAATGGGGCCTCAGTATTTAATCATTAAGAAAGGAGAACATGGAGCTTTATTATTTCATCAAGATAAAATGTTTTCTGCGCCTGCTCTACCATTAGAAGAAGTATTTGATCCAACAGGTGCTGGTGACACCTTTGCAGGAGGTTTTGTAGGCTATTTATCGAAGTGTAATGAGATTAATTGGGATAACATGAAGGCAGCTATTATTGTAGGATCTGCAATGGCTTCATTTACAGTTGAAAAATTTGGCATTGATAGATTAGTTGAGGTAGAAAAAGAAGAAATAAACTCTAGAATCGAAGCATTCAAAGAGCTCACTTTGTTTCAAATTTAAATCTACTTCATACAGTATTTTTTTAGAAAAATTGGGGCATTATTATACCCGTATTCACCAGCTTTTTCTAAATCTTTACAACCGCTTATTTCTCCCATTTCTATTTTTAGGATACCTCTGAGTGCATAAGCTTTATCATAATCATTCTTAATTAAAATAGCTTCATCACAGTCAGATATAGCTCCATTATAGTCTTTTAACATGGTCTTAGAGGATGCTCTTTGTTTGTAAAACAATTCATTTTTAGGCTGCAGATTAATACTCGTGTTAAAATCGTCAATGGCCCCTTTGTAATCTTCGGCATTATGTTTAGCACATCCACGTTGGAAAAATGCTTCTGCAAAGTTAGGGTTTAGTTCAATAGCTTTAGTGTATTCAGCGATAGCATCTTTATAATTTTGATGATTGTAATGCTCAAGTCCAGTAGTGTAGAAACCGATAGCAGTACTTTGTTCCTGAGCACAAAAAGCTACCACTAAGAGGGACAGTAAAATAGAACATAAAGGCTTCATAATTTACCACATAGGTTATTAAATGTAAAAAAAACATAAATTAAAGTCAATTTTTAGAGTCATTTTATTTATTAACCATAAATTAAAATAGAATAAATATGTAAGAAATAGTATCATTGCATTTACACTAAAATCAAAATATGAACTCAGATATTTTATTGATCCTAATGATAGGATTAATTGCATTTAACTTTTTATTTTCAACCGTTCTGGATTTTTTAAATGATAGCAATTGGAATGATTCTATTCCAGAAAGTGTAAAAGATTTTTATTCTAAAGAAGCATATGTAAAAGCCAAAAACTATGCAAAAGAAAAAGGACGAATTGGACTTATTTCGAGTATTTTAAGCTTTTGTATAACACTTTTAATGTTGTATCTGTATGGCTTTGGCTGGTTAAGCTATGAAATTTCAATGCAATTTCCTGGAATGATACATAGTGATTTTAGTTTCCAGTTCATACATACTGGATTATTCTTTCTACTGCTATTTGTTGTTAGTGATATAATTTCTCTCCCTTTTACTTGCTACAATACTTTTGTTATCGAAGAAAAATATGGATTCAATAAAACTACCGTTAAGACATTTGTTTTAGATAAAATAAAAGGATACATATTAACTTTAATTTTAGGAGGAGGAGTTTTAGCCGGGGTATTATATGTTTTTAATTTACTAAGTGAAGGATTTTGGTTATGGATATGGGTAGGGCTTTCTGGGTTAATGTTGTTTATCAATATGTTTTATGCTGATTTGATTGTACCAATATTCAATAAATTATCTCCATTGGAGGAAGGATCCCTACGCGAAAAGATAGAGGCGTACACTACTAAGGTAGGATATGCTTTAAAAAATATTTACATTATTGACGGCTCAAAAAGATCCACAAAAGCAAATGCATTCTTTAGTGGATTGGGACCTAGAAAGACAATAGCACTTTATGACACATTAATTGAAAAACACGGGGAGGAGGAACTGGTAGCCGTTTTAGCTCACGAAGTAGGACATTTTAAGAAAAAACACATTTTAACTTCTATGATTTTGACCATTTTACAGTTAGGGCTGATGTGCTTTTTATTGGAGATATGCATAAAAAACCCAATCGTATCACAGGCAATGGGAGGAGATGGAGTTGTTTTTCATTTAGGAATTTTAGCATTTAGTATTCTTTTTAGCCCTGTAGGAACTTTAATTGGTATGGTCATGAATATGTTGAGTAGAAAAAATGAATATGAAGCTGATGATTATGCCAAGTCTACATATGATGGAAAAGCACTACAACTGGCTTTAAAAAAATTATCAGTAGATAGTTTGTCCAATCTGTATCCACACCCCTGGTATGTATTCATGCATTACTCTCACCCGCCCCTACTCAAACGTCTAGAGGCACTTAATAAATAACAGTTTCCAGTACAATTTGGTAATGATCTGCCATATCCATTTTACTCCCTTTGAAAGATAGGGTTGGTCTTAGAATATACTGCTTAAAGGGTTGATGATATGAATTTTCATTATAAAAAATAAAATCAATCCATGATCTCACCCCCGATTCGTTCCACGTATTGTATTCATCATAAGTATATGGTCGATCGTCATCAAGTGAAAAACTAGTTAAACCAAATTCATGGGTCATTTTTTTATAATCTTCATGATTATTGGAGGTATTAAAATCACCTGCTAAATAAAGAGGTATACTGTCATTTAGGTAAGGATTTAGGATTTCACTTTTTGTCATCTCATATTGCAGGTATCTTGATTCTTGACTCTTTGAATCCAAGTGTGTACCACCTAGGAGCAAGGTCTTACTTCCAATCTCAACCTGAACTAAAACACAAGATTTTTGAGCTGCTTTATCTGATTTTTTGGAAGTATTAAAAATCACATTTTTCAAAAACTTTATGGGGTGCTTAGAAAGAATCATGACGCCACTGGATAATTTCCACGTAAAACCCTCTTTTATAGGCATTTGCTGATATGGATAATTCACGATAAGACCCTTTGCAATTTCTTTTTGAATAGATCTGTCAAACACCTCTTGTAATACAATTAAATCAAATTCGGCTGCATTTAAGTATTGAATAATTTTGGGTGCTCTTATACTTTGTTTTTTCCTGGTTAGCTTGGTAAATGGTTGATACACTTTGGGTAGCATTTGTATATTCCACGAAGCAATGGTTAAACTATCTCCATTTTTTTGAGCTGGTAAAGAAATGGAGATACCCAGCATGATAAGTACAATAGAAACTTTATGATTGATCATCTGTTACACTTAGAAATTAAATTATTTGTTATGAAAAATTTTTAAATGCAACATTAGCAATAATTTTATTAATAGCATGTAGTAAAGAAAAAGTCACTCAAACATTTACCAGAACAATGGCATATTATAGAATTAGGTAGTTTGTATCTCTCTTGGTCAGCAAGACTCTGATGACTACAACACCATTAGTTTCGAAAAAATGTAGTTTAAATCAAAATCTATTTAAACCCCCTCTTCTTGGAGGCTTTATCATTCTATAATTATTTTTCCATATTTAATTTCACCCAAATTAGAGCTCACCTTGACAATGTAAACAGCGGAGGTGCTGTTATTGATCTCAAAAGAGAAAGGTTCTACAGCGGACTTCAATACTTCTACTTGCTTAATTTCTTTCCCACTCAAATCGAAAAGGCTTACAGTTAGCTCGTTTCCATTGAACACGCTTAGATCTATATTAAAATGGCCATTAGATGGATTAGGGAAAATAGATAAATCTATATTATTTTCAAGGTGGAGATCACTGATATTAGTCATCCCACTTTGCATTAGAGAATCTAAATTTA